>JAHFHB010000180.1 GCA_023247135.1 Candidatus Omnitrophota bacterium | reverse complement strand
CAGCTCCAGTGGCTTGAGGCGCTGTTGATTGTGCCCGGCCAGGCGCGCATTCAGCGCTCGATTACTCTCCAAAAAGCCGCGCGCATTCTTACACCGGCTGTTTTGAGCGGCAGTGAGATTGATGAACGCACCGTGCAGCAGCTTACCCAGCTTCTGGCGCAAAAAGGTTACTCTGACCGCCTCTCTGCCCGCTTTGCCGCGATGATCAGTGCTGTTCGCGCTCTCGTCGAAGCCGCGTAATTTCTCCCGGACTAGCTGAAAATTTCGTATCCATCCTCTTTCAGGATGAGGATCTTTCCATGAAAACTTTGGGAGAGGAATGTTTTGGTGTGACCGGAAATATTTTCGTCGAGCAGAAACTTCACGTACAACCTTTACTGGTTGAAGGCGATGAATTCCCGCTTTTTGAATTGCTCTGAAGCAAAATGCAAGGCCGCCTTGATGTGGTCTGGCTTAAGTTGCGGGAAGTAATTTTCCGAGCAGATTTTTTCGGCGGAGATGCCGGCCTCAAGCAAGTCCAAAATCTGCCAAAGCATGATGCGTGTCCCCCGGATGCAGGGCTGTCCGTGACAAATTTCAGGATCAATGCTAATCGAATTCTCCATGAACTGAATGGTAGCATAGGCCTACAGGTAGAGCAAGACGGGTTTTCTTTCGCATCGAAGCCGCGTAATTCTTCATAACTCTCATGGCGGGTTTGGAACCCGCCCCTACGGAGAGATTATCAATTTTTTGTAGGGGCCGGTTCTCCGCCTACGGCGGATCCGCCTGAGGTGGAGAACCGGCCATTTTTGCCTTTGTGCTTGCACTCATATAACACGTGATGCTAGTTATTGATATGACTTGATTTATAGCGATTTGTATTTATCGTTCCGATGTGATACTTTTTAAATGTCAATCGGAACTTTGTTTGTTAATAAACACCGGAGGCTCTCGTGAGGAAGAGTTGGCTAAGAGGTTGCGCGGCAATCACTTTAGCCGCTTTTTTTTGTACCCAGGTGATTTCGCCCGCGCAAGCGGCTGGCCCGGGATTCATGGCGGCTCGTCCGGTGTTAGAAGTTCCTGCCGCAGGCACTTTTCGAATCGATCTTCCTTCGGATCTCGGAACCGTTGAGAGCATCTCAAGCGGGCGCGGCCCAACGCTCGTACACATCCAGGAAGCTCACGGCGATTATGAAACGCAGAAGAAAATCGAAGCCATCCTGCATTTTCTAAAAGATCGTTATGACATCCGCCTGCTGCTTCTTGAAGGCGACGCGTTTCAACTGCATCCCGAATTCTTCCGCTACTTCCCCACTCAAAAAAATTTAAACCACGAAATCGGGGAAAACCTGGCCAAGAAGGGCCTGGCCTCCGGCCCCGCGCTTTTTTTACAACAGGCTGAGCAGGCCGAAGGCTGGGGCATTGAGAAACTCGAAAGTTACCGCGAGAACGGCCGCGATTTCTACGAAGTGCTGACTCGCCGCGAAAAGACCGGAATTTTTTTAAATCAGATGGACCTGCAGATCGGACGTTTAACCAGTCCGTATCTGGGCGCAGATCTGCGCCATTTTTTAAAACGCGTGGATGATTTTGAAGAAGGCAGGGTACCTTTTACAGATTGGCTTGAGCAGTTAAAAGATTACGCGAAAAAATATTTGGCGCAGGACCTGGCCAGCCCTGCACTCCAGCTCGACTGGCCCATGCTGGTGCGCATCTTCGTGCTTAAAGATTTCGAATCGCACATGGACTCCGCTCAATTCACCGCGGAGCACAAGAAATTCTCGCAGGCTATTCGCGGATTGCCGGAAGACGTGCGCAGCCAGGTGGAAGCTCTGTTGAGTGCGCCGCTGAATCAAAACCGTTTAAGCGATCCGGAGACCAGCCGTCTGTTTGAGTCCCTGGTTTCGGCACTGCCCGCTGACTTTCCGTACAGGGATTACCCGCAGGTCACGCTTTTCATCGGACACTTGATTTTGCAAAGCGAACTGAAGGCGGATCGTCTTTCCCGCGAGATGAGTGAATTGACTCGCAAAATCTCTGCGCGTCTGGCAGCCTCGGATAAAGAAAAAGAAATTGTAAAACTCCTCGAGAATCACCGCCTGCTGAAACGCCTTTTTAAATTGGAACTGACGCCGGATGATTTTGAGATCTTTCGGGCCTCGTCCTTGTATAGAAACAAGGACAGGGATGAACGTAACGCTGATGGCGTTATGTCATCCTCGTCATTGCAAGGAGTTCCCGCAGGGAACGACGCGGCAATCTCAGAGATTGCTTCGTCGCCTGAAGCTCCTCGCAATGACGACGAATTTAGGCCATCCGTTTTGATTGCGCAATTCGCCCAACTCAATGCCGACAAGCGCGTCCGCGATCTTGAGTTTTCGCATCTTGCTGAAATCGACGCGCTTTATGACAAAGCCCTTGATTTCTACCGCGGCGCACGCCAGCGTGACCACGACATGATTGAAAATGTCGAGAAACGCCTGGCCGAAAGCGGACAGAAAAAGGCTGTGGTTGTGACCGGCGGTTTTCACTCGGAGCCGTTCAAAAATTATTTTGAACAAAAAGGCTACAACTATGCGCTGATTTCACCGCGCATGGAACGTGTTGGGGCCGCCCGCGAAAATTACGTGCAGTCTGTGCTGCAAAATTACATAGCGCCGCTTGACAGCGAGCGCGCCACCTACCGCGATGTGGACTATCCGCTCAATAGCGCCTCTGAAATTCTGCAGAGCGGACGTAATCCCGAGCGCGTCATTGCCGCCATTGTGGCCGCGATTCGTGAAACTTCACGCAGCCGCGGAGTTCCGCCGGCTGATATGGATGCTGCTGTGGCAACTTATCGTCGGCAGGTGCAGGCTGACACGCCGCCGGCTTTTGCAATGAGCGAAATGCGCTTGGCCGGGAGGCCCAGCACAATTCGGGACGGGACACGGTGGTCCCGCTCCGAAATGCGGGGCGTTCGAGAGGCAGAGGATGCATTGCGTGACGCGGGCCTTATCCAGCCAGGCAGCGGTGTTGTTTATTACGGGCTCGGTGCGGAAGTTTTCCCTGAACCGAAGCGCTTTCAGCCTGAGAAAAGCGGGAGCTTTTACGACCGAGGTGTCCAGATCGCCGTGACGGCTTTTGATTCTTTGGAATCGCTTGAGGAAAATGCCGCTGCGCTAACACTGCTCGTGCGCAGTTTGCAAACGGGAACGATTTATCTTGCACTTAAAAGTGATTGGGTCCCCACAGCACCTGCGGAACTCAATGAGTTTATCACGAGGATTGGAAACGGACTTTCTCGGGCATTGTCGCAGACCCGCGATGCTTATTTAAGAGTGAAAACGCGAGTGGATGAACCCCGCTTGCCAGAGGGTATTTTGCAAATCGTTTTTCGCGGAGGGGAGCCCCTGCGAACAGGCGCTTCGGCAACTGCCAAACTGCAGCCGGTCAGGCCAGCCGCAACGAAACCGACTGCGACGGCAGACTATTCTAAGCGACGTTCCGAAATGCGGAAAAGCGAGGAACCGCCGGCTGAATTCGAATGGACCCGGGAAGGTTTGCAGACAGCAGCGCAATCGTTGTGGGATCGCTATCGCCCTCAAATTATCTATGCGGTCTTTGGGCTGGTTTTATTGACGGGTGTATCGGTGTATGTCCATTTCGCCCGCAAGCACGCCGCGGAATGGCAGGAGTCTAAAAGCGCCGCGAATATTCAGGAAGTCCGGGACGCGCGCAGTCAAAACGACGCCGATCGCCTCGATAAACTGGGTACTGAAGCCAGGGCTCGTCATGACCGCATCGCAAAACTAATTGCGGAAGCGGAAGCTGCAAAATTAGACCATATCAACAACAGGACGCGGGATCCCAGAAATCTTGCGGAGCGTTTTGCAAAATTCGACCTATTTGTTTCTGATAAAGCGGATTTAAATGAAAACGCGGTGAGTGCGGATTCTGCCAAACGGATTGGCGGACAAACTGCGAATTATTGGAAAACTAACCTGGATCAGCTGGAACGGCAGGCGATCGAGACCCGCTTTGAAGGCGAGTTAGAGCTTGCCTTGCAGGATTTGGCGGAAGAGCTGGCTCAGGAGGATGCGGCAGCAAAAGCCATGGATGGTCACGTGACGGATTTTGAGGCCATCACGCCATTTCTTTTGGCCGCATCCATGAAAAAGGAAGCCAAGGAATTGCGCGGCGAACTGGAAGAGTTTCAAAAGGGCGAGCTGAGCTTTGAACACAATCTTTTTGCGCAGAAAACAGGTGCTATGCGGGAAAGAGTGGACCAGAAATTATACAAAGAAAACGCTTCGTACAAGACGCACCGCGATCACCGGGACACTCTTGAAAATCTGTTCAATCAAAAAATTAAACCCGCCGCAGACACGGCGCGCAGCATCAGAGCGAGCCTTGAAAATATGAGTAATAATTTGACCGAAGCTGCGGTGAACCATAGCCTGGCCGAAGCCAATAGTGATGTTGTGGTTAAGTATAAAGAAAACTACACTGATTCGCGGGGGCGAGAACGGACTCGAACCAGGTCAAGGCATGAGGATCACAGCGGGCCTTACCGGCTGGCGGCCGCCGGTTTTGAAGCTGCCGCGAATGGGAATGCCAGCGATGTCAAGGCGGGGATGAAAACCCTGGAAGCCCAACTGTCTGCTTTGAACGCTGATTCGGCTTTTCACGCGGAGGGACTCAGCCTTCCCAAACGCACGGGGCGCCAGGTGCCGGAGCAGGGAGTTTTTGGATTTCTCGAAACTTTTTTTGGTTCCCCGATCTGGAATCTTTTTTCAACGTTGTCCTCGATTGCTCAGGTCAATAAGGCGCTCGGCCATTTTGAACCCGTCCTGACGCTGCTTGAAGAAAACGAATCGCTTGTT
>JAHFHB010000179.1 GCA_023247135.1 Candidatus Omnitrophota bacterium | reverse complement strand
ATCGTCAAAAAACACAGCGGCGCCTGCATGTTTGTGGGTATTGGTGAGCGCATTCGCGAAGGAAATGACCTTTTCCACGAATTGAAGGAAAATAACCTGCTCGATAAGGTCAAACTGGTGTTTGGCCAGATGAATGAGCCGCCGGGCGCCCGCTATGAATGTGTGAACACCGGCATTACGATTGCCGAAGAACTGGCCGAGAGCAACAAAGACGTGCTGCTTTTCATGGATAATTTTTTCCGTTTTGTGCAGGGCGGTCAGGAGATCTCAACACTGCTGGGGCGCGTGCCGGGAGAGTCCGGCTATCAGCCGACGCTTTCCTCCGAAGTGAACGCCGCGGAGGAGCGCATTCGTTCGATTCCGGGCGGCGGTTCCATCACCTCGTTTCAGGCCGTGTACGTGCCGGCCGACGACATGACGGACCCGTCGGTGGTGGCCATTTTCAGTTGTCTGGATGCCGCCATGGCGCTCTCGCGTGATCTGGCCCAGCGCGGTTTCTTTCCGGCCATTGACGCGCTCAAAAGCGCTTCGACGAACCTGGATGCGCGTCTGGTCGGGCAGAAACATTATGACATGAGCCAGAAGATGCTGGCGCTTTTTGCCAAGCATGCTTCGCTGAAGCGCATCGTGCAGGTGGTCGGTCTGGAAGAACTTCCGAAGCAGGATCAGATGGAGTACCGGCGCGCGGAAAAGGTGCTGAATTTTATGACACAGCCGTTTTGCGTGGCCGAAGCGTTTACGGGAAAGAAAGGCGAGTTTGTTCCCGTCAAAGATGCCGTCGGCGACGTGCTTAAAATTATCAACGGGGATTATGATAAATTGACGCCGGAACAGTTTTATCTCATCGGCCGCTCACCCTAAAGGAAGCGATGCTCAAGACCCAGGCGGACAAAACCAGTTACAAGATCCTGCTGAACTCCGGACTCGTCAGCCGCGATGCACTGGATAAAATCGCTAAAGACGAAGCGGAGGCCCAGGAGACTTTTTCCGCGCAGGTTTTGCGCGCAGGACTGGTGCGTGAAAAAGAACTGCTGGAGCTCTATGCAAAAAACATGGGGACTACGGCGGTTTCCCTGCGGGGCATGACGATCGATAAAGCGCTTATCCAGCGCATTCCCGTCAAGTTTGCCTGGTATTACAAGCTTTTTCCGCTCGAGCAAACGGGGCGCAAACTTGTGGTGGCGGTCAGCCGCATCCTGGACGTGAATACTCTGGACGAAATCCGTTTCGGACTCGGGTTTGAAATCGAAACGCGCTTTGCACCCGAGGCGGAGATTGAGGAAATGATCAAGTCGCACTACGGGCTTGGCGCGGATACGGTTGAGAAAATTCTCGCGCACACGCCCCGTCAGGAGGCGGTTGTTTCCAGCGAGCCGGGCGAGAGAGTTCAGGATCTTGAAGAACTCGCCGATTAAGCCTCGGTTATTCAGCTGGTCAATCAGATTATTCTCGAAGCCTATAAAAAACGCGCCAGCGACATCCACATTGAACCGGATAAAGGCCGGGTGCGCCTGCGCTACCGCATCGACGGAATCCTGCACGAGGCCAAGGTGCCGCCGGAGATGGATGATTTTCTCGTGGCGATTCTCTCGCGCTTTAAAATCATGGCCAATTTGAATATCGTGGAAAAACGCCTGCCGCAGGACGGCAAAGCACGGGTGCGTGTTCAGCAAGAATCTCTCGATCTGCGCATCTCTTCTATCCCGACGCCGCACGGGGAGAGCCTGGTGATTCGTATTCTGCCCAACAAACTGGAGTTTGGTCTCGACCGGATGGGATTTAACAAAAACACGCTGGAGGCGTTCAAGGGGCTTCTCAGCCGGCCGAACGGCGTGATTTTTGTGACGGGGCCGACCGGCAGCGGTAAAAGTACCACGCTTTACGGCGCCTTGCGCACGGTGGATACGGTGCGTAAAAAAGTCATCACGATTGAAGACCCGGTGGAATATGAAATGAGTTCCATCATGCAGATTCAGGTGGCGCCGGATATCGGGCTGACGTTTGCGCAGGGCCTGCGCAGTATTTTGCGCCATGACCCGGACATCATGATGGTGGGGGAAGTGCGCGATCTGGAAACGGCGGACATTGCGATCCGCGCCTCGTTGACCGGCCACCTCATGCTTTCCACGCTGCATACCAACGATGCCGCAAGCGGCATCACCCGTTTGATCGACATCGGCGTGGAGCCGTATTTGATCGCCTCCAGCGTGCTGGGATTTTTGGCGCAACGGCTGGTGCGCGTGATTTGCCCCAAGTGCAAGCAAGAAGATCAGGCTGTGGAGCCGGCGCTTAAACAGGAAATCGCGCATAGCCTTGGGATCGATGCGGGAACGGTCAAGATTTACCGCGGCGCGGGCTGCCACGAGTGTTATGAAACGGGTTATTTGGGCCGTGCGGCTGTGCACGAACTTTTGCTGGTGAATGATGAAATCCGCAGTTTAATCATGGGACGTAACCACGCGGATCAGATCAAACAGCGCGCCTGTGCGCTGGGCATGCAGACCCTGCGTCAGGACGGCTGGCGTAAAGTCCTGGAGGGTGTGACGACACCCGAGGAAGTGGTGCAGCTGACTCCTCCGGACCACGAAGTTCGGCCGGAACTCCCGCGTGAGACGGAGAGCCGGCCTGTCGTTTCTGCCGTTGCCGAGGGAGCGGGGCTGGAACCCGAACTCAGCCAAACGCCCAAAGACCGGCGCAAATACATGCGTATCAATGTTTTTTTACAAGTCCTGTTCCGGACGGTCGAGTTTGACGGGGCGCAGCGCCCGGGCGGCGCGTGGCGCGGCGACGGCAAGACCATGAATTTATCCGCAGGCGGCATTTCGCTTTTGACGGAAACTCCGCTTTTTTCCGAGGACCTGCTGGATCTTAAAATCCAGCTGCAGGAAAATACCGAGCCGATTGAATGCATCGGCAAGGTCCTGCGCGTGACCCCTGACAGCCGTGAGAGTGAAGGCAGCGGGCCCTCTTACAAGGCCGCTGTTTTGTTTTTAGCCATTCACAGCTCGGACCGCTTGAAACTTGAACAATTTTGCAAGGAACGTAAAAACGATGAAACAGTATAAATACAAAGCCAAAAAAAACCCGAATGAAACCGTGACGGGTGTGATCGAGTCCGTGACGCGCCAGGCGGCCATTGAAAAAATCAACGAACAGGGGCTTTTTCTAACGGATCTCGAAGAAATCAAGGCCGAGTCCAGGCCGCCGGAAGTGAAAGTTCCCGTAAAAAAAGAACGGACAGAGTCTACGGGCGGCAAGACCTGGGCGGCCCGCGATCTGATTTATTTTTACCGGCAGCTTGCACGGCTTTTAAAAGCCGGCGTACCCATTTTGCGCGCGCTGGCGCTTTTGGCCGAACAGACCCGCAAGCCCGCCCTGCGCCGGGTGCTTGACCAGATTTTGACCGATGTGCGCCAGGGTAAGGATTTTTCAGCTGCTGCGGCGCAATCCCAGGGAGCTTTTCCGGCGCTGGACATTTCGCTGATTCAAGCCGGTGAGAGCGTGGGAAAACTTCAGGAAACGATGGCCGAGCTGGCCCGCTACCGGCAGGCGGAGACGGAACTTTTTTCAAAACTGAGGTCGGCGTTGGCGTACCCGCTTTTTGTCGCTGGCGTGGGCGCGGCCACCGTCGGATTTATGCTGGGGCATGTGATTCCGCAATTTTCAAAATTCTTCCTGGATCTCGGGCAGGCGCTGCCTCTCCCGACGCGTATTCTGATGGCTGTCAGCGGATCGGTTCAAATCTGGGGATTGCCGGCTGCGGCGGGTGCGGCTGTCCTCGTGTTTCTTTTTAAACAATCCCTGCGCGTAGAGGCGAACCGGACGGCCTGGCACGCGTTTCTTCTTTCCCTGCCGCTGGCGGGTCCTTTGTTCATCAAAGCGGAGATTGCCCGTATCATGCGGACGCTCGAGCTTTTGGCCGCCGGCGGGCTGCCGCTTTTGAAGTCTTTGCGCGTCACGGTGCCGGTTTGCACGAATGAACTTTTTCGCAAGCACTTGAAAGCCTGCGTGCAGGGGGTTGAAGAGGGGAAATCACTGAGCGAATGCCTCAAAAGTTTCCGTTATTATCCCGAAATGGTGATTTATCTGATTCAGACCGGCGAAGAAACCGGCGGCCTGCATGAGACGCTGACGGAAATTTCGGAATGGTATGAAGGCGATGTGGAGTCCGCCATTGCCACCCTGACAAAATTCATTGAACCCGTGTTGATTTTGCTGATCGGGCTGCTGCTGGGCGCCATCGTGATCGCGCTTCTGCTCCCTGTTTTCAGCATGAACACGGCCATTAACTAAAAGCCAGCAAAGGAAGGATTTATGAAGCAAGAGCCGATAAAAAGTTCGTTTCGAAACGCTCAGCAGGGTTTTACCTTGATCGAGATTTTGCTGGTGGTCATCATCATCGGAACACTGGCGGCCATGATGGTGCCCCGGTTTGCCGGCCGGTCTGATCAGGCGCGCAAAGCCGCCGCCAAGGCCGATATCGAAGTGAATATTGCGACCGCCCTGAAATTGTACGAGCTCGATAACGGTTTTTTTCCGATGACCGAGCAGGGGTTGACCGCACTGCTTGAAAAACCTTCCGTGGCGCCGGTGCCGCAGAACTGGAACGGGCCTTATCTTGAAAAAAAACCAGTGGATCCCTGGGGCCGGCCCTACCTGTATGATTCTCCGGGAGTCCACCGTCCGCATGATTACGACCTTTATTCGCGCGGCAAAAACGCCAAAGAAGATAAAACCGACGACGACATCGTCAATTGGCAATGAGTATGCAACGTTCGGACTGCCGCGGTTTCACCCTGCTTGAAGTGCTGCTTTGTGTGGCGATTCTTTCCATGGCGCTCGTGATGCTTTACCGGCCGCTGATCGGT
>JAHFHB010000178.1 GCA_023247135.1 Candidatus Omnitrophota bacterium | reverse complement strand
ATGCGTGATTTGTCTACCCCACTCGTCATTGCGAGGAGCCCCGCAGGGGCGACGAAGCAATCTCAAAGAATCGAGATTGCTTCGTCGCGAAAAACGCCTGGCTTGCCGGTCGCAATGACGAACATTAGTGATCAAACCGCAGGCTATTTAATCGCCGGTCGTATTCCACCGTCGGTTTTTCTTGCAGGCTTGGCGCAAACTGCTGAGACAAATTTTACAGAGATTCAACAGCGCCTGCGCGAACTTGCAGGCAAACCCGGCAAACTTGCGGCGCTTGGCCTGCAAACGCCCGAATGGACGGATCCGTCCTTTGCGGTGAAGTTTCATCGGATAAGCCAAGAGCTTCAAGTGGCACACCCGGGTGTCATCCTGAGCGCAGCGAAGGATCTCATGGTGAGAAAGCCGGCTCGTAGAGCTGGCGAAACATTGAATACAGGCGCTGACATCGTGCGCGTTTTCAGCGCCATGCCCCAAACCGATGCGCTGATTGCAGCCATGAAGAATCAGCCAGATCTGAATGTCTATGGTATCTGGCAGCCTACCAACCCTCCCGTCATTGCGAGGAAGCCGAAGGCTGACGAAGCAATCTCCGAGGGAAAACCGAGATTGCTTCGCTCCCTGCGGTCGCTCGCAATGACGAACAAGGGTATGGCGGCTTCTGAAATGCGTGCGCAAGCCAGACAAATCGAATACGAAGTCAATCGTGCTTTGGGAGCCTTGGACACGCGGGCACGCTTTAAACTCGCAGTCCCGGAATCCGATTGGAAGCTCAAGCGCCTTATTAAGGAAGCGCCCTCGGTTTTGCTGGGGCTCAGGGGCCGGCAGAATTCCGCCATGATTACAGCCCGCATGGTGGTGATTTACGAAGATTCCGGGGACACAATACTTAATTCCAGAGATGGGCCGCAATTAAGTATTGTGTCCCCGGAATACAAGAGTCTCCGTCATCAGATTCGCGCGGCCGATGACCACCGCTTCGCCAAAGAGTACCTTTTGTATGAATCCGCCGCTGAAATTTCGCAGGACGCGCTCAGTCAGCTTTACCGAGCCTTTCTGGAAGGGGAGGGCCAGTACTCTTTTCATGACGACCGCATCTCCGCCGACTTGCTGTCTTCTTTTGTGGGCCTGGAACACCTCATCGCTCAGCAGTTCGCCAGCGCCGCCTAGTCGGTCCGGGCTCGTATTGCCACCCCCAAAGGCCTGTGTTATGATGCCGATTCTATGGCGCACCATTACTCCGCTTTTCCCGGCATGGACGACATCCTTCCCGGAGAGTCTGAAAAATGGCAGTGGCTTGAGGAAAAAGCCAGATTTCTGCTTTCTAGCTGGGGTTTTCGTGAAATCCGCACGCCCCTTCTAGAGCCGACCGAACTTTTCACGCGCTCTATTGGCGAAACCACTGACATCGTCCACAAAGAAATGTATACCTTTAAAGACCGCGGCGAGCGCAGCATGACCCTGCGGCCGGAAATGACCGCCTCCGTAGCGCGGGCCGTGATTGAACACGGCATGCTTAAAACTTCCAAATCCCTGGCGCTGTATTACAGCGGCCCCATGTTCCGGGCTGAGCGGCCCCAGGCCGGGCGCAAACGCCAGTTCCACCAGATCGGCGCCGAGCTTATTAATGTAGCGCGTGAAGGCGAGCCGTACTACGCGGATGGGACCCTCATCCGGCTGTTGGCGGATTTTTTGGATTACCTGAAGGTGAAAAATGTGAGGTTTCGCTTGAACGACCTGACGTTGATTAATGGAGCCCAGGCAGAAGTTGTCCGCAAGAAACTGCGGGATTATTTTGAGGGTCATAAAGCCAAACTTGATTCGGACTCGGTCTATCGTCTGGATAAAAATGTCCTGCGTATTTTTGACAGTAAAATTCCTGAAACGCGTGCGATTATCCGGGATGTTCCGTGGGACAGCATCGCGCCGTATCCGGCTGAATTTTTAAAGCTCGTCCAAACCCTCAAGGCAGGCTTTGGCGAATCTGTTTCATTCGAAGTCGACCGTACGCTGGTGCGCGGCCTGGATTATTACACGGGCGTAGTGTTTGAAGTGGCATCCGGTGCTTTAGGTGCGCAGGACGCTCTCGCTGGCGGCGGACGTTATGACCGCTTGTATGAAGATTTGGGCGGTTCATCAACGCCATGTACAGGATTTAGTATTGGGGTCGAGCGTCTTCTGATGGTTCTTGAAAAGAATGAACCATCGATTGCCAAGCAAATGAATGAGAAATTGTTGTATTTCGCTTTTCTTTTTCCAGATCGATACCACGCCCAATTTAAAAATCTTCAAATTTCCGCTCGGTGTTTGATGGAAAGAGGTTTTAAGGTGATTGTGGCTGAACCTTCGCCCAAACTCGGGGATCATTTGAAGCGTGCCGCAAATTTTGGAGCTGCCTATGCGATTATTCTCGGAGAACAAGAAGTCGTGAATAAAAACTGGACTGTGAAGAATATGATCAGTGGTGAACAGGTACCGGTTTCAGAACTATTAACGCATTTTTTGTCCGTCAGTTAAGTAACGAGTGGTCGACGCATTGCAATCAAACTTGGCTCGGCGGCGTCTCGGAGCGCGTGAAGCTTGGTTTTTCGCGCGAGCATTGAAAGAGCGAAAATTCACGCGCGAGAGCCGCAGGGGGCGGCCGCCGCTGGAGCGGACGCACCCCGGCGCAGAGACAATGTTTGGATTGCAATGCGGCATTAATCAAAAATAGGAGTTATTTGTTTATGATGCGCACAGTGACTTGCGGCGAACTCAACGCCGCGCATTTGGACAAACCGGCCACGATCGCGGGCTGGGTGGATACCCGGCGCGATCACGGCAGTCTTATTTTTATCGATCTGCGCGACCGCTGGGGCTTGACCCAGGTGGTCTTCAGCGCGGAGAAAGACAAGGCCATGCATGCCAAAGCCGAAACCCTGCGGCCCGAAATGGTGATTCAGGTGCAGGGGGCGGTGGCGCGCCGTCCCAAGGGGACTGAGAATTCAAAAATCCCAACCGGTGAAATCGAAGTTCAGGCGAGCGTTCTTGAAATTCTGAATACCTGTCCGACGCCGCCTTTTGAAATCGGCGATAAGGTGGTCAATGAAGAACTGCGCTTGACCTATCGCTTTCTGGATCTGCGCCGCCGCGACATGGTCGAGAGTCTGACCGCGCGCTACAAGATTTCAAAAACCGCGCGCGATTATCTGGACCGTAACGGTTTTATTGAAGTGGAAACGCCGTATTTGACGCGCAGCACGCCCGAAGGCGCGCGCGATTTTCTCGTGCCGTCGCGTTTGAATCAGGGAACCTTCTATGCGCTGCCGCAGTCGCCGCAGTTATTCAAACAGCTTCTCATGGTGGCTGGCTACGACCGTTATTTCCAGCTCGCGCGCTGTTTTCGCGATGAAGACCTGCGCTCCGACCGCCAGCCCGAACACACTCAGATCGATCTGGAAATGTCGTTTGTGGATGAAAACGACGTCATGGGCCTGGTCGAAGGGCTGGTGACCGAAGTCATCGAAAAAATCAAAGGCAAGAAAATCCAAACGCCTCTGCGCCGCATGCCGTATGCCGAGGCCATGAACCGTTACGGCAGCGACAAGCCGGATCTGCGTTTTGGCATGGAACTGCATGACCTGAGCCCGGTTTTTGAGGGCTGCGGCTTCAAGATTTTCAATGAAGTCATTCAATCCGGCGGCCGCATCCGCGGATTGGCGTTCACGCCGCCGGCCGGCGTGGAGTTTTCACGCAAAAATTTCGACGATCTGACCGAGTGGCTCAAAAATTACGGGGCCAAAGGCCTGGCCTGGATGAAAATCAAAGGCGCGGAGGAAGTCGATTCTCCGATCGGCAAGTTCTTTGACAAGGAACGTCTTGGCCGCGTGATTGCCGCCGCGGGCGCCAAGCCCGGCGACATTTTGTTCATGGTGGCGAGTGACTCCGCGGTTTCTGCCGTGGCGCTCGGAGCCCTGCGCTGCAAACTAGCTGCTGATTACAAACTGATCAACGAAGAAGCGATTGAGCTTTTCTGGGTGGTGGATTTTCCGCTATTTGAGTGGAACCCGGATGAAAAACGTTTTCAGGCGTTGCATCATCCGTTTACGGCGCCCAAGAACGAGGATTTATCCAAGCTGGAATCGAATCCGGGCGAAGTCAGCGCCAAAGCCTACGACCTGGTTTTAAACGGCACGGAAATCGGCGGCGGCAGCATTCGTATTCACGATGCGGCGACCCAGCAGCAAGTGTTCAATGTTCTGCAGATTACTCCGGAGGAGGCGCAGAATAAATTCGGTTTCCTGCTCAAGGCGTTGAGTTTCGGCGCGCCGCCGCACGGCGGTTTGGCGATCGGGCTCGACCGCTTGACGGCGCTGCTCTTAAAGCGCGAGTCGATCCGCGATGTGATCGCATTTCCGAAAACCCAGAAGGGTTCGTGTCTGATGACCGAAGCTCCCTCCGGCGTCGACGCACGTCAGTTGAAAGAACTGGGTATTCAAATTAAAACATAGTTTTTTGTTATTGTTTTTGTAGGGAACAGGCATGCCTGTTCCCTACGCGCGCAATGCTGACAACCAGAGAGGATTCATGGAAAAAATACTGAAGCTCGATTCCAACGAAGAAGCCATCTTGCTCTACGGGAGCCTGGATGAGAACCTGCGTTTCGCGGAAAAAGAATACCAGGTGCGCATCTCCGCACAAAATCATGAACTGCGCATTTCCGGCGACAAGAAAAAAGTCGAGGGTGCCTATCAATTTTTTCTGGAACGGCTGGGAGAATTGCGCCAGGGCGCCAAGCCCGCCGCCGCAGCGAAGCCGGAGGCCGTCAAAGAAGAACCCGCGTTTGAAGGCCACGTGCGCTTTTTCCACAAAGGCAAAGTCATCCGGGCGCGCAGCC
>JAHFHB010000177.1 GCA_023247135.1 Candidatus Omnitrophota bacterium | reverse complement strand
ATCCGGTTGAAAATCATCTGATTGGCCGTTGGATCCCACTGCAGCATCACCACCCAGCGTTCATCCGGCCCGCCCAGCACCTGCCAATTGATCCCCAGTTCAAGCCTGGTCTTTTTATCATGCGCCGCTTCGGGAACTCCAAAAGTTTGTCCGTCACTTCGGCCCCGAACCGCCACTTTCAAGAAGGGGCCGCCATCATGGCCTAAAACGATTTTGTGTCCGTCGTGTTCAAGTTCAAAACCATCCGGAGGAATCACTTGCTCAAACAATTTCGGGAAGTCCAGAATTTCAACATTCCCGGGGACTGCGGCATCCTCTTCGATGGCGGGTTTTGAAAGATCCACTGCGGCGCGCCTGGGTTCGGGTTCTGCGTTACTGAGCCGTCGTTCTAAAACCACGCTCTTTTTTCTGTAATAACTCCCAATAAAAATGGCTCCTAGTGTAATCATAAAACCCGACAAAGCCGTGATCAGCCATGCCCCCCATGCAAACCAGGCTGAAACCAGGACGGCATCCCCGTTGTCATAAACTCCACGGTAGGCTCCAAGAGCGTTGCCACCCACCCAAAGCGCCGCACCCGATGCAAAAAACAACGTCCCCACAGAACCGTAGCGGAATTCATTGCTTAAAAGAGGCTTTGTTTCTTCAGGGGCTAAATTTTTCCCTTCCAGAAATCGCCGGTTCATTTGTGTCAGAGCCCAGGGCCGCAAAATACTCCACAGTGAGAGCCATCGATCCAGAATGAAGGCCCCCGCCATCAAGGGCAACGCAACCAGTGCAGAGCCAAGCATGAATTGCAAAGGATAGTGATAAAAACCCAGGGTCACACCCTCGGGATCATTTTTAAAATAGCGCCAAAATCCGTACAAGATGGAACTCGCGCTCAGCGCTGAGCCGATTCCAAGCAGGCCTCCCGCCAAGGCCATCATCGTTTTGGGCCAGGCGTGTTTCACAATCGAAGTGCCGTCATCCGGAGCTTTGCGCATTTCCGAACGCTGGGGAAAGCGCAGAATCTTCGGGGCCGCGGGCAAAGGCGCCTCGCCCTTCGTACCTGTCAGCCATTCATAAAAAAAAGCATGCACCGCATGATCCACGTTTTCGGCAGGCCGTTCGTTCATCCAGCGGCGCGTGGCTTCGGCCAACAGCCGGTGAAACTCACTACGAAAGCGCAAATGCCGGAACCAGTCCTGCCCCGACGCCGCACGGCCCTGAGACTCTGAGGGGCTCACATAATATTCGATTTCCAGCATTAAAACTTTCAGATAGTCGCGGATGTAACTGCTGATTTCGGTCCGATCCTGTTTCCAGCGGCGCGCCAGGGCCGGCGCTCTCTGAAGCTGCGGGCGGTAAGCGTTGTAAATCACACGCGGTCTCAACTTTTTGACGCGCTGATCAAGTGACGTGAAAAGCGATTTCATCACCGCATCACCGCCGCTGAAAGAAAGGGTGCTTGGGCTGGCGCTAAACACTTCGCTTGCCGCGTTCTGCACCGCCGCAAACACCGCGGCCCGGGCTTCGCGCTCAAGCTGTAAAATCCAGGGGCGTTCCGGTTCGTCATCCTCTATCACGCCATACAAAACAATCTGCGACTCCGCGCTTTCCAAAGCGTCGCCCAGGATCCAGTCCCGGTCCTGATCGGACACGCGGCTAAAAAACCGGTCGACTGCTGCGCGCAGGTCCGCGCGCATGGCATCTTCGTCAAAGGTCAGCCGCGGCGGCTTGGGCAAGCGGCGAATATCTTCATCATGTTCCGCAGCCGCCTGGAGTTGGCGCGCATATTCCAGTTTAAACTGCTGAAAGGCGACCATGGTTTCAGGCGTGCCGTGCTCCAAAGCGTAGCGACGCACCGCGGCAGAGAAATGACCGGTAGCATCCGACGCTTGATCGAGCCCCGCTTCGAAAAACAAGGGGGTGCTCTGGCGCGGATCTCCAAGGAAGTGACTTACCAACGTTCGCGCTTTCTCGAAAGTCTCGGAGGCAATGCTTTGACGGACTGCTTCTGATAATCCAAACATGTTTTGAATCTCCAGCAGTGCCTGATTGGCGGCGGCAGGCAATTTTTTGGGACGGTGGGCAGAAAATTCCGCAAGGAAACGATCCAAAAATTTCGGAAAATCCAGCTCATACTGTGCCCTGTTTGCGGCCTTGGCCTCGTCATAGGCTCCCACAAAAACAGCGCGCGCAAGATCATAGAGCTGCAAGCGCATGACAGTTTGATAACCGGCTCGTTCCTCCGGATCTTGCGGCAAGCTAAACAGGGATTCAGACAGAACCTCGTTCGAAGAAAAGATCTGCGTAAACACACGTCTTACCGCAGCCACATCCGTTACTGATGATTCAACGGCAGTCATTTCGCGCAGGAGCCGGCGGCGCGTGGCATCCACAGTGGCAAGGTTGATGCGCATCTCTGAGCGAGCAGGCGATGGCACTTCCCCCTCCCTGCCCTCCCCCGCTTCGCGGGAGAGGGGAGCACTTTTTTCCCCTCCCGTATTTGCGGAAGATAAAAGCACTTTTTCCCCTCCCCTGTTTACGGGGGAGGGTAGGGTGGGGGCGCGGCGCAACTCAAGATGATCCTCACGCTCAATCAAAATCCATGCGCCAGCTTTGATGAAAGGTGCGTTGTTGAGCTTTGTAGCTTTCACAAAATCCGTTGGGAAAACAATGCGATTCTGCCCATCCATCTCTGCAGTTCCTGTACGGGCAGAAAATATTTTTTCCTTTCTCTGCTGTTCAAGAAACGATAATGATTTCATCTGCGACTTGACTTGTTCCCAATAGGCCTGCCAGCCACTCAAAGGATAAATGCGCAACACGGGCTGATCTTGCACAGGCCAAACTTTGATTCCTCCGGCAAATTTTTCGCGCCAGGCTTTCAAGGCCGCCGGGAGATAAAAGCGATGTTTATCATCCATCTTCACCGGCGATTTTTTTCCGGACACGTCGGTTCTCATCTCGGAACGAGGCCCATCTTCTCCAGCTCCTTCAAGCGGTCCGGCCAGCGCATCCACCATCACTTCTTTCATATCCCACAAATCTGAAAGGCCGTCATGCTGCAATAATCTCTGCACAAAATCATCCGCTTGATCGCGTGCCAGGATGGCGGGCTCCATTTGTTTTCTGATTCCGGTCAAAAGATCCAGCAAGAGATCAGGCCGGCTTATCGGCTCCTCAAAATCCACTCGCCCATCGCGCTCCCTGTCCTCCAGCCACGCCCGGGCTTGTGGTTTAGGAATGTGTCTCGGAAGAACAGCCAGAATATCGCCTACATTCTGCGCGGCCTGCGCCGGATTCCCGTCGGGAACAAGAAAGGCTTTTCCCATTTCCTCCATTGCAAGAGTCATGGCAGTTTCACTCATGACTCCGAAAAGCCGGCCGCGAATAAAAACTCGGTTTGAGTCATCGGGAGACGTCTCCTGAGAAAGATCTGCAAATAAACTTTGAGAAATCTGATCCCGCATCCGCAGGCTGAACACCCCATAGGCCATTAACCTGCCCAAAAGATTGACTCGCTCGAGTTCGCCGTAGGCATCTCCGATTTGCCGGAGCTCAAGCATGGAGTCATAAAGAGACTGCGCAGCGCCATCGGTCGCCGTGATATTTTTCCTTCTTTTCTTGGCCGTTTGCGCAACAAAAAGCAGCAAACTGCCAAGCCTTCCCCGGTTTTCGTCTGACTCATCTTCTATTTCCACTTTTTTCGAAATAAGTTCCGTGAGTTCTTGTAAATTGGCATTTTTTACCTGTGAAAGAACCACCCGGACTTGATGAACCAAGATCCATAGTGTTCGGGAATCCCCTGCCGATTTTAATTCTTCGGATAAAAACGCGAGCACCGATTGATAATCAATTTCTTTGACTTTCTCCGCCATGGCGGAGAAAACAGCATCCAGATATTCGCGGGCCTGCGGGCGACTTTCCATTTGGGCGGCCATAACAAAAAAATCCAGTATCTGCTGTGCCTCTTGAGAAGAGACGCCCGCACTGAAATCAGCAATATGGTTTTGAAGACGAAATAACCCGTTGTCTCGTGACACGGGATCTGCGACAAGACTGGCTGCAAGTCCAAGATCCTTTTGGGTCAACGCAAAACGGAGGAGTGCAAGCGAAGAGTACTCGCGGATATAAGGAGTCCGGCCATACCGGTAAGTATGCAAAAGCACCGCGCGAGTCCGGTTATAATCAAAGTGAGGTCCTAGTTTTTTGGGAATCATGCGCAAGGCAAACACAAGGTCGGCCGTGACCCGATCATTGGTTGCCTGAGCGAGTCTCTCAACAAGCACAGCGACAATCGGGGTTAAATCCACATTTCCGGCAGGCTCGCCAAAACGCTTCGCAAGCGCCTCAGCTAGATTCGTAATTTGTTTATCGTGAGATGGCTCCCGCAAGAATTCTGCAATTTCTTCTGCCGTTCCCGCCCCAAGCGCACGCATCTCGGCCCTCGCCGGAGCAAAGGCTTCCCCCTCCCTGCCCTCCCCCGTTTTACGGGGGAGGGATAGGGTGGGGGCGCGATATTCTGAACGCAAACGCGCGAGGAGTTGGGGCGGCAGATCTAGTTTGTAAATGGCATAAACAGTACCGTCAGACACTTCAATATTTTTCTGAGTTTGACGGCTTTGAATCAAATAGGGAATGGACTTTCCGTTTGAAATCTCGGCGGCTTCATAAAGAAACGTTTCGCGCTCGGCAAGTTCACGATGATGCAGAAACTGAAACCAGGTCTCATCCTGCACGCGGTAAACCGCAAGCCCTGATGGCTCCTCGGCCAAAACATAAAATGAATTTTTATCAGGCCCGGGGAAGTTCGGGTCCCGCGTCCGGACCTCTCCGTCAAGGTCGGTAAACTGGTTATCAAACCCGCTCAGTTCGGTCTCTTCGGGCAATAAACCGGCGTCTGAAAATTCACGGGCGGCACG
>JAHFHB010000176.1 GCA_023247135.1 Candidatus Omnitrophota bacterium | reverse complement strand
AGAGGTGCAAAGGGGCTAAGGCATTCACGATTTTAACAGGTTCCTCAGGTAACTCTTGCACGCCCGTTGCTTTCGCATGGAAGGCATCCCGCAATTTTTGCGCGGCCGCGCTGTCATAATTCTGAATTCCGGCAAAAAAGTCCAGGTAGTGCAGGGCTTTCTGACTCAGCGCTTTTTTTTCTGCTTCCGGAGCGTGGAAGACCATTTCGCCCAGCTCTTCGGCAGCCATGATCGCAAGCCCTTCAGACTGAATAAACATGACCGCGGCGTAAGCCTTATTTGCATCTGTCGCAAAGGGTTCCACGTGACGCTGCATGATTTCGATCGCAAGTTCTCTCAACTCTTTCTGAGGCACAGAATCACTCGCCGGTGCAGCGCCCGGCAAGGCTTTGAAAGCTTTGCCATAAGCATTCCCGAGGCCAAAAACAAAATTCTGAGTGGGATAGCGGATCCGGATGTCATCGCTGGCCGCCATCTCTGCAATTACCTGCCGCAAGGTCGAATAGCCCGTCCCTTCCGTGTTCGTGTGAAAAAGGGAGACGAGCCGTCCGGTCACTGCGCCGGTGGCGCCATCCACCTGTTGAGAGACAGCTGACCATACCAAGGCCTCTGCAATCCATCCCGGCCGCGTCTGGTTCGAAGTCATCAGCCGGACAAACTCCAGACGGTGCTGAGGATCCCGGAGAAGCTCGTTAAGACGATGCAGGAGCGTGTCTCCGACGGCCCCCGATAAAAGCATTCTCCCTGTCTCAGCAATCCCATGCATGATTTCCAAAATTTCCTGAGGCGACTCTGCCAGGCCGGCAAATTTGCCAATGATTTGACGTATTACCTCAGTTTTTTTGAGCCAATCCTGGCGGCCCCCCACATCCGCCGGATTCACCGGAAGCGCTGGATCCCCCAAACTCACGGGCAAACGCTTCAGCAGCTCCAAACGTTCCGGATGTCCCAGGGAATTAAAAACGGCTTTCTGCCGCTCCAGAAGGGTCCCGAATTCTACGCTGCCGGGAGCCGCGGACCGCTGAATTTGAGCCATCTCTTGAACAAACGCATTCGCAGCCGACACCCGAGTTTCGTCAAAGCCGCCGGGGGGCGGCTGAATCGGTTCGTAGGCACTGAGCGGACTTGCGGCATCCACTCCGCTTAGCACCTTATTGAAAGGCTGGCCGCTCGCATCTTTCGTAAAAACAGCCTGTGCCGTCAAGTGCTGGAGCCACTGTTTTTCCAGCGGCGTGGCAAACCCGGGATCATTTAAAGCGCCGGAGAGGAGATGAATTTCAAGCGCTCTTGAAGCAGGCTCCTGCTGTGCCGGAACCCCTTCGGGAAAAACCGCGTCCTTGAAGGTTTGAATGCTTTCGGCGGGCGGCAGCGCCGGCTGTTCCACAAGTGCCGCAAGTTTTATCGCCTTGATCAGAACAAGGTATTTGCGACTCAACGTTTGATTGCCCCAAAAATCGCCGGGAACTACCGTCCATTTTTTCAATTCGTTCAGAACGGTTTTGCGTAAAGCCGCATCCGGGCTCTCAAGAAAAACTTTTATTTTTTCTTCGACAAAGCGGTGGTCCTCGGGAGCCGCCGTCCAGATTTTATGTCCGCCAGCTTCCATTTGAACCAGAAAAGCCGCGGCCGCCAGGGGTTCCTTGGGTAGCTGCGATTTGGCCTGTGCCTCAAAAAGATCGAGCAGTTTTTTCTCGGCAGCTTCGGCCGCCGGCCGGCCCCCGGGGAACGCGGGCTGGAGCCCAAAGACCACTTTCAGGAAATCCAAGGCCGCGTGCCGCAGCATTTCGCGCTCCGCAGGCTCAGCACCTTTAACTTTGTCCCCCAAGTAACGCGCCGCATCCTCGATAAATCCGGCATCCTCGACAAATTTGGCTCCGGCATAAGCACGGTCAGGCGCCGGCAGCAATGCCTCCAGATGCTCCCGCATAATTTCTTCCATGAGTTTTTTTGATTCCCCATCCGCTAGAACCGCAGTCGCCCAAACGTCAAGCCGCTGACGTGAAATTTTGTGGTAGCTGCCAATCGCGGCCTGCGCGGAGAAACGCACTCGAATATTCTCATCCGCTGCCAACGCCTGCAGTAGGTGCCACAAGCGGGAAGATCCGCCGCCTTGTGTGTAGGGAGAACGCCTTTTAAAGGTGACATTCCCGTCAGGTCTCATTTCGACATGCACAGGTTGAAATATCATGCTTTGCGCAATCCAAAAAGGCCGGTAAATATTAGAGGTCAAGAGCTGGCTAAAGGCCTGCCTCTCCGCGAGGCGGCTAAACCGCTCATCCAGCGAATCCCAAATCTTTGTCCCGAGAGCAAGTTTAAAAATGTCTGCATTGGTTCCCTGGGCAGCATGCATGATCTCGAGTATTTCCTGGACCGAGCCTGCCGCTTCACCCATCATGCCCAACATTTCATCCGTCAATTGGTAAGCAGATATCAGCTTGAACCGTTCCGCTCGATCCTTGGCCGAGGTGGATGCTTTGGGAATCGCGGGATTGCCCAAAAAAGCTGGCCAGCGCCTTAAAAACTCAAGCCGTTCAGCATGGCTTAAACCAGCAATCACCTGCCGCAGTGGAAGAAGCGCTCGTTGCGAAGCATCCTCCAACGCCTGTTTTGACAGGCGGTCAAACTCCGTCTCTGTGATCTCTTGATTCCTCAGCCGCACGGCTAATTTTGGGATCTCAACCGCCCCAATCTGCTTAGGCAGGCGGGACAATAATTCAGGGCTGCCCAAGGCTAAGGCATCCCGAACCTTTTTCTCGTCATACGGCCCCGCGAGTTCCCCCAGCGGCTCGTAATATTTCAACGGGTGCCCGCCATCCAGATCCTTGATAAAACTCATCGGCGTAGGCTCAATATTCAAAGTCGCCAGACTCATCGCCCACTGCTGTAAATGATGCTGTTGAATTGCGCTTTGCAGCTCTGTATCGCCAGCGGCTTCCGCCAGCAGGGAGATCTCCAGAACTTTGCGCCGCGGCATACTTGCGGGAAACAGGCGCAGGGTAACTTCCTGCAGCCTTTCCTGAAACACGGCGCCGCTTGAAGCCTTGGACCCATTTTTCAGCACATGCAGTAAAACAACATAGCGCCGGCTCAGCGACTGATTGCCTAAAACATCGCCGGGAACTTCCGCCCATTTTCCCAATTCGTCCAGCACCTCTTTGCGCGCCGACGCGTCCGGGGATGCCAGAAAAATACTGACTTGATCGTCAGCAAAATGATGTTCCTCGGCAGTCGCCGTCCAGATTTTTCGCCCCGCCGCCTGCATTTCAGCCAGATACGCCGCCGCCTCCAGAGGATCTTCGGGCAGGGTTTGTCCGGCAGCCTCGGCTTCAAAAATAGTTTGCAGGGCCTCGCGGGATAGCGCCGGATCACTGCTGGCATAGTGAATCCACAAAAGATCAAGCCAGTGTTCGGCTCTCTGCAAAAGCCTGGCACGCGCCGGCTCGTCCATAGGTTTCTGCGTGCGGTAGAACCACTGCCCCAGCGCTTGCACAGTTTGTAAATGGGAATCCGCCGCAAAAAATACGGGGCTGATCACGGCCGGGTTTTCGGCTAATAGCTCGCGTTCGAAAAGCGCTTCGTAGCGCGCCCGCACAACTGGTTTCGCCGCAAAAGCCATGTTCCCATCCGGCCGAGCCTGGGGAGAGGCCAGTTCCACAGCTAGAAAATTAAATAATCCGATAGTGAGTGCGGGATCTTCCTCGCGGGAAAGCCCCTCTTTCATCATCGCAGCGACAAGCTTTTTTCGCGGCTCAAACAGAAAACCTTCGGCAGGCTTGCCCAACCGGCGGGCTTCCTCCATCAATCGCTGTTCCTCTCTCCACAAGGTAGCTCCCAGCGCAAGCGTCGTCAAATTGCTGGTACGAAAAATCTCATAAAGAGCCTCACGCTTTTCAGGCAGACTCACGAGGCTCAAAAATTTTTCTGCAATTTTTTCACGCGCATGCGCCTGCGCTCCAGCAAACGTCCACTTCGCCGCGAGTGAAAAAAACATACTGGCCTCGAGAAGCGAATCAACAGGTCTGACCATCAAATCCACAAGCTGGTTGAATCGCTCCGGCCTGATCCGCCCGTCCTGGACATAAGCCATGAGCCTGATCAATGCATTGAAGTGACGAATGCGCCCGGCAAAGTCTGCTGCGGCATAAATTCTTTCGAATGTTTTAAGGTTTCCGCTTTGCAATCCGTCGAGTATCGCTTTGGCGGCCGCCTTTAATTCACGCGCCGGCCCCCCATCGGACAAGTCCACATGGAACGCATACGCATAACGACGCAAGAGGCTCGTCGCAGAAAATCGGGGCATATCAAAAACCCCGGAGACTCCGGCGGCATGCTCTTTGAGCGAACCCGTCGAAATGGCCCCGGAGAAAATACTGTCGGCCAGTCTCAGGAGATCCATGCGTGCCGCAGGTATAAAATCACGGCTGGAAGCAGCTGCCTCAAGAAAACTCTGGAGAACCTGGAGCAAAACCTGAGGAGCGAGACTTGGAATTTCCTTGGGAAAGACAAAACTATCATTAAATTCCAAGCGGATGGCCGCCAACTCATGCATGTCCAGCTGAAAATTCGTTTGAAGCTGTTCATTAAACTTGGCCCAGACAAGCAGTCTACGGTTAAAGGATCTCAGGTCAGTGTAATGATCGGTTTCGTTGCCGGTCCAGGCCTTGATTCTTTGAAGAAGTTTTAGCCTTCCTGAATCTTCAGTGCTCGTGAACCATTCCTGGACAAAGGCATCGGCTTGGGCAACGTCTGCGGGATTGATCCGCCACAACTTGAAACGTTCAAGCTGGTTGGCAATGTCTGTGGGATCATCCGGCAGATTCGTGGGAAAACCGTAGCGGCTATCCCACTCCCCTTCAAACTCCGGAATGATTTGTTTTATTTCAGAAAGTGCCGTTTCAAACGTGTCTGTCTTGCCGGTGCCGCCTGTCTTGGGCAATTTGCCGGCGAT
>JAHFHB010000175.1 GCA_023247135.1 Candidatus Omnitrophota bacterium | reverse complement strand
ATGCTTCCACTAAGAAAGATTTTCCGGAACCTGCGTCCCCGGTCAGAAGCAGTGAGCGTTCCTCAGGCTTTAAAAGCTGGGAGCGAATCGCAAACATCTGCGCCTCGCGGTTGATCGCGGAATCAAACTTGCCCGCGTCCTTGTTCATGAACTGGAAAAGCCCAACGGTCTGTTCTAACTCCTCAAACGAAAGCGCATAATCATCCGCAGAACCCTGTTTTTCCAGCCCCAGGATCTTCTTTAAGTAAGTCATGGCAAATTCTTCATCCCAGTCGGGATGAAGACTGCGGTAATAATTTGAAAGCGAGCGCAGAAAGCCGCCGACCTCGCCCCGGTAGTAACGGGCGGGCAAAACACGGCGTTTGTCCGGATCATCCAAGGTATAAACCGCAGTTAAAAGCCCCCGGTTGCTCAGTTCCTGAATCAGCGGTTCCGGATCCTTAAACGGAAGGTCCCCGAAAATTTTTGTCCACATGGCCAGCGCTTCTTTATCCGTGAGAGGCTGTTCATCCGTACGCGGCACAGCGTTGCGGCGAATCATGGATTCCAGCAGTGCACTGATTTTGGGCCAATCATCCGACTTAAATCCCTTTTCATTATTTTCCAGCAGCCAACCCTTCATGCCCTTGCCATCCGGCGTGTGCGACCCCAGGTCGCCTTCGGCGGCTTTAAGTTTGGCAAGCATGTCCTTTATCTCCTGCGGCTCAGGCGGCGCCTCCGGTTTTTCATAAATCGCTTTCCTGGAAATATCCGGGGTATCCGGCTTGGGTTTCACATCCGCCGACTCCTTTTTCAAAATGCCCGCAAGCTGGCCTGAAAATGCGCCCTGGCGAAAACCCTGCATCGGCACCATGGGCATTTCAAAACGCAGTTTATGCCGGTGCCTTACATGGTCTCCGTCTTGTTTATGCTCTGAAACCAGCTCTACCCGGCCGCGCACGAGTTTGAGAAAATAAAGAAACTCAAGCAGGGCCTTATTGGAATAATTTTCATCCTCATTCAACTTGGCCCATTCCTCGGGGCTGTCGACCGCCAAATTGAGCTGAGCTTCAAGCGCCAGCCGTTCTTCCGGCGCGAGATAGCCCTCGATTTCCACTTCGCCGCCGAGCATCAGCGCTCCGTTACGCAGTGTGAAACCGGACTGTTCGAGCATCAGAGCAGGGTCCCTTTCTCCGGTCTCGAGATATTTTTTGAGCAGGTCATTTTGCGGCCCACCGGCCAGACTGTTTTTTACCGCCTCATCACTTAACCCTCCGCGGCGCAAAATACCGCCGAGGGCCTGACGCGCCATGATGGTCAGGCCTTTCATGCCCTGTTCATAGCCGCGGTGATAGGCATCCTCCATGCCTGAGGGTTCCACTTCAAAAACTTGATCCATCGCCGCATGCACACGCTTCTTATAATCAAGCGTGTTTGCCGGTTTGCCCACGGGGCCCTGGTATTCCATCGAGTCATAAACCGCCGGCGGCCGTTTGCCCTGTTCAATTTCGGACACCACCTGCGCCACATCGATTCCGGATATTTCTTCGGCGATTTGCACGATTTCCGCGTCGCTGACCTCGCGCTTTTCCCGGGCGGCGCGTTCAAGCAGTTCATCCAGGCGGCGAATAAATGCCGTTTCTTCGTCCGTGACATTCAACCGCAAATTGCCAAGTTCAGGTTCAATCACGGCTTTTGAAAGATCGCGCACCTGCCGGATATTGCCCAGGCGCACCGCACGCTGGCCGGAAGCCCCTTCGGCGCCGAGCGACAAGGTGGCCTCATCGCCATATTTGAGTCCCTGCCCATCCACCAGGGTGCGGACCCGGCCGTCGAACTCGCGCGAAAGATTCGAGATCCCCTCAAAAACATCGGTGTACCCGTTCTTGACCATGTCATCCGCCAGCTCCGAATAGCGTGAGAGTGTGACCGCAGCCACATTGCGCTGGCCCAAATCAATAATTTCCGGCTGCCCGTTGCCGGCCAGGCGCAAATGCAGCCGGCTTTCAGCCTTGCCATACTTTTCAAGCACACGCCGCTTGACCTGCTCGCGCTGCCGTCCTTCGTAGAGCACACTGCCCCGCGAGGCAAGATCGCGTGCCGGCGCCACAATCTTGCCCTCGGCATCGCGCAGGACCAGAAAAACGGATTCGACGCGTTCTTCCTCGGTCTCCATTTTCTGAATCTGCTCCGCTTCCATCGCCAATCCGGTTTTTTCAAATTCAAAATATTGTTTTTCGACTTCCCCGGAAACCCGCACGTAAAACAGCGTAGGCTGCCTGTCTTTTTTTCTGAAACCACCGAAACTGGCATCCCAGTATTTCGCATCCAGTTTCTGGATTAAGGCATCACGTTCTTGATGCAGCGTCATAGAAGCTTTCACCAGCGCATGATCTTCCGGCAGTCTGCCTGATGTCTCCAGCTTCTCTGCGTCATGCAGGATTTGCTCCGCCGTGATGATCCTGGAATCCAAATCATCCAGTCGTTCACTCCAGGCCAGAAATTCAGCATACTCCGGCGTGGGCTTTCCGTCTTTAATGGGATTCATGCGCTGATAGACCCGGCGCTCCGCGGTCTTACCGTCAGAAGATTCAAATTCACGAATGGTGTACTGCGTATCGAGTTCCAGTAAACTGAAACGCACATCCTGAATCAGGCTTTTTATCCGCTCACGAGAACCCGCGTCATCCAGTTCATCCTGTTTAAGTTTTTTATGTTTGGTCTTTCTTGTCTGCAGATAGCTGAGGTGGCCGTCCGCCGTGACAGCCAAATCGTAAATTTCTTTTTGCTGAGTCAGCAGAATTTGGGCAGGTTCCTCGGGCGTCTTCAACGACCCCTTATAGACTTTAAGGCCGTCGCTCAGGTAATAGACGTCTCCATGCAAAGCCACTTCCTTGACCACGCTGAGATCGGCGGGCAGACTGAGTTTCAGCGCCGCTTTGGGACTCCCCAGAGCTACGCTGTAGACACTGCCGTTTTGCGAATACAGAAACTGATTTCCGTCAAGCGCCGCCGCCTGAATGCCCGGGGCTTGCACCAGCGGTTTGGCACGCCCCTTCGGAGTGACTTCCAGAAGACCGCCGTCGTGGAGAATCAATGCTGCCTGCCCTTCCGGAGTTTTGCGCAAGAAAAGGCCGCGGCGTTCGGCCTCTCCGCTGCCTTCGGCAAACTCGATGCTGAGTTTTTTCTGCGCTCCGTCCAGCAGATAATAGTGGCCTTCCGCGGTGCGCAGCGCATCACTCAATTCAACCGCGTCGTCATCGAAGAGAAAATGTTCAAAGTTCTGGGTGCGGATCTTGGTTTTAGACCTTTGTGCCGTAGCGTCCAGATGCAGCGTAATCCCCTGTTTTTTGAAATCCGCGATAAGCCGCGGCAGCCAGATTTGATCGATCAAAAGCCGCGCGTCATCCGGATGCAGCCACTTGAAAAAGATGGGTTCCGCCCGGCTCAAACTCGAAAGAATCCCCGCCGGCAGGCGGCTTTCGACCGCCTGCAGCGTTGACTTCGCCAGGAGCGAGTTGACTTCATAACTCAATTGGTCCTCATCGCCGTCCTTGAAGAGCCGGTAAACCTGGGCGATTTTCAATTTTGCTTTTTTATCTTCCATATTCACGGGATCGGAGAGCCCTAAATTGGAAGTCATGACAAACACCGAGTTTTGCGCGTAGAGAATCGTACCCATTTGATCGCGCCCCACGCCGTCTTTGAGAAATCCCTCGAAGATCTTGATCACGTCCGGATGGGCCTTTTCAATTTCATCGATGAGGAAAAGCGTGTTGTAATTGGTCTCTTCCATCGCTCTCTGAAGTTCGCCCGGCTCTCCATAATTCTTATAGCCCGGAGGTGCGCCGACCAACCGCGCGGTCTGGTGCGCCGAAGTAAATTCCGACATGGCAATCGTTTTAAGGGCTTTGGGGTTCCTCAGCAATACCTGCGCCAGAATCTTCGCCATGTACGATTTACCGATACGCGAAGAACCGACGAACAAATAAGCCAGCGGCTTTTTGTCATCGGGATTTTCCTGGCGGTGCTTGTAGAAATCGCTGGCAATTTCAGAGATTTGGCGGATGGCTTCGGTCTGCCCGATGATAAATTCATTGATCTCCTGTTCAATCTCCTCAACCGTTCCGGGCACTTCCCGTTGTAGCGTTTCGTAAGGAATCCCGGTGGCTGCCGCGATGCTTTGCAGCAGGGCCTCGCGGGAAATTTCGCGAGTCTGGGCGACGCCCGCCGTTTTCTTGAGCGAGCGTAAATAATCAATGCCGTGACTGCCGATCGATTGCACCAGTTCAGCCGGACGAATCGCCGTCCGGGTGATGGCCGGCGTCGTTTCTTTTTCCAGAACCCCCTGATCGTAAAGGTGGTGATTCATACGCGCGGCCAAGTCGCGCGCGCGATCCGCGGAGGCATAACGGAAATCCATGAGCGCCCCCACCGCCTCTGCCGCGGCGGATTCCAGCCAGGCCTTTTGAATGGCCGGAGCAGCCCGGTTGGGCGCGTACTGTTTTGCTTTGGTCATGATTTCATTCAAAGACGCCGGCTGCCCAATCGCGTCTCGGGCGAACTTTACGGCATACGTTCCCATCAGGCGGGCCAAATCATAACGGGCAGACGCTTCGATCTCGCTCACGGCATTCGTCAGCCGGCGTATCGCCGCTTTTTTCGCATCGGGGCTTGCTTTTTTATTGTCCAAAATCTCAGCCGCTTTTTCATATTCCTTGAAAGCTTTCTGCCACATGAGGGCTTTACGCAGCCGGATGCGTTCAAAATCCTTCTTCAAACGCTTGCGGGCCTTGACAATCTCAATCTCCCCTTTTTGCAAATCCCCATTCAGATCCGTCAGGTCTTTTTGAAAATGCTCCCAGTCCAGACTGCGCCCCTCCAGTTCCGCCACGGAATCTTCAAGAATGGCGCGCACATAATCGCGGTCGAGTTCCGGCACTTCGATGTCGTACGTGCGGCTTTGCAGAGCATCGCC
>JAHFHB010000174.1 GCA_023247135.1 Candidatus Omnitrophota bacterium | reverse complement strand
CAATCCGGCACGTTTTGGCTTGGTGAGATTAGCACTTCTTTTTTTGGCGCTTACGGGATTCAGCAGTCCGGTAACTCTGCCGCTTGGCACGGTGCATTTTCCCCACGCGAAATCAAGCGGGATTCTTCCCGCGATCCGGCCTTCCGCTGCGGCGAACAAATTAACGCTGACAGCCGCGGCCCCGCGAAAAAAAGCAGCGTGGAGCTCTCTTGAGAAACGCCTGCAGTCGGAATGGGCGGTTTCAACTTCCTGCTAAACGCATTGCCGCAATCAGCTCGCCGCTTTCCTGTGGCCTTCTCCGCCTAAAGTTGTCATAATATTCCAAGGATTTAACTTATGAACAAACGCTATTACTGTACGCATTGCACGCATTCGTTTGAAGCACCTGAAAAAAAAGGGCTGGAGTGCCCGGCGTGTTTTTGGACGACGACGGTTGTCCTTGCCGAGGAAGTTTCTGCAAAAACAGGTGCTGCGGCACGCCCCCAAAAAGAGTCACGGTCTAAAATTCTTAACGTTTTTTTGCTGACACTGGATGCTTTAAAACCGCTTTTTTTCGCCGCGCTGGCCGCTTGCATTCTTTGGCTGGGCTGGCACTGGTTTCATGCAGGACCGCGCCGGTTTCCAACGTTTGATTTTGCGGCGATCAAGCACGGGATGACCCGGAGCCCTGAAGGGAAAAAGAACGTTTCGCCGTCTGCTGAAATCAAAGCGCCCGCTGAGGCAGCGCCCGCCGCTGGCGCGTCCTTTTTGACGGAAGAAGACAATAAAATCCTGGCGCGGCACATCCAGCTGGATCCCGGCAGGGATCCCCTGGAGATTGAAAAAAAGATGCTCGCGCGGCGCGTGCCTCTGCGTACGGGTAAAATAGAAAAGCTCCCCAGCGCGGCGTGGACGCTTGAGCAATTTGACCAAATGCTGCAAACCCAGGAACTGTATTACAAGGTGCCGCTGCCGGGCAGCTACCGGCGCAAGCTCAAAAAACTTTTTACCGAAAAATACCTGGCGGCTCAGCAGGCTTACGACAGGGGGGATCTTTTGGGCGCCAGAGATTTATGGGTGGGGTCCTTGGCCTTTCCCATCTACGCGGAGAATATCGAGAAGCACCGCGGGGTGGTGCTGACGATGCTGCGGCCCTTCATTGGGGACACCTTGTCAAAGATCGGGGCCTTAAACGGCATGCTTTCGGAAAGCGTGTTCCGTGATTCCGAGGCGGCGCTGGGTGCCGCATACGATCAACTGAACAGCGCGCTTGAGAAAAAAGCATGGAAGGCCGCTTACAACGCGGCCAGCGGGATCGAAACGCTCGCGGCGCAGCTTGAAGAAAAAGCCAAAACCGCGCCGAAGATTCCGGGCTATCAACCCGCGGCAGGAAGCGTGGATGCCGGAATCGGTTCGGCTCTGGCCGATTTGCTGGAAACGGCGTCTGCGCCCGCGATTGCCGATCTCGAACCGCTTTTGGCCGATGTGGGTTCAAAGAAAAGGATCGCGGAGACATTTCTTCCGGAGTTTTTCCAGGAGGAATTTGACGCGTATGACAAAGCGCGGGCGTTGACGGATGAGGGGCGCTGGCAGGAGGCCAAGGATTTGCTTGGAAAAATCCACCGTCCGGCGGTGTTGGCGCGTGATGCAGATGAAAAAATGGGTGTTTTAAATAAAATCATTAAAGCCGAGCTTGAACAACAGGCCGTTTCCAGTTAATCTTGTCGCGAAGGCGCAAAGACCGCAGCAAACGGAGCTTGAGGGGATGCCAGGAGAAATTTTTTCGCAGGAAACCCGGAGCGGAGCCAGCGGCTGCAGGCGCGGCGCGGTGTTTACGCTAACAGGCGATCTCAGCGCGGCCACTAAAATCACGAAGTCGGCGCAGGCCTGTCATCTGGACGTGAAGCATTGGGACCGGAGTGAACGCCTTCTTGACGCCTTACGGATGCTGCCGGGTAACGCCGTCGTGGTGGTCGATTGGGATACCCGCGAAGCGGACGGCTACAAGGTCTTAAAGGCGGTTCGTGAAACGGTCGATTTTAGAAGAGCTTCGATCGTGGGCTTTGTCTCCGCGGCGAAGCAGGTTTTAAAGAAAGAAGCCGAAACTGCCGGGTGCTTGAGAGTGTACGGTAAGACCGAGTTTTTTTCAGGGTTGGAAATGATCTGGTTGAGGTATGTGAAATGACACTGCATTTGGGATTTGAACTTCCTAAAAAACCGGACCGCCGGTTGGACGAGCACACGAATGCTCTGACCGACGAAGAAGCCCGTATTCTGCGCACGCAGATCAAAAGCAACAGCCGGACAATTCAGGAGCTGGTCGACCGGCTCGACTTGCTGGTGAATAAAGAAAAATATCCCTGCGATATTATTTTTGTCGAGAAAATCCGCCGCCGGCTTTTTCTTTTGATGGAGGAAAACGATACGTTTCGGCGCGTGCTGTGGCGGGCGGAGGCGGGGATTTCCCTTAGTGCGCCGGTCCGGGACGAAGAGGAGGATGAGGATACTCACCCTGGGAAAGCGGCATGAAAAAAGTGACGACGCTGATCATGGGAGGCGGCCAGGGCCGCCGGCTTTCTCCGCTCACCAATTACCGTTCGAAGCCGGCCGTTCCGATCGGCGGAAAATACCGCTTGGTGGACATTCCCATCTCCAACTGCATCAATTCAGGGCTCAAACGTATTTTTGTCCTGACGCAGTTTAATTCGACTTCGCTGCACCGGCACATTCACCGCACCTACCCGTACGAGCCTTTTAATCAGACCAGCGTGGAACTGCTGGCCGCCGAACAGACGCTGTCCAACAGCGACTGGTTTCAGGGCACTGCCGATGCGGTGCGCAAGCACCTGCCGCACTACCACATCGATGAAACGGAAACATTTTTAATTCTTTCCGGCGACCATCTTTACCGCATGGATTACAACGACATTCTGCGTTTTCATGAAGAAAAGAATGCGGACGTGACCATTGCCACGATTCCCGTGCTCAAACGCGAAGTCAGCCAGTTCGGCATCATGCAGATGAATTCAAACGGCCGCATCAATGCGTTTCTTGAGAAACCGTCCTCCCGGCAGAACATTCAGGATTTCGTGATGCCCGAAGGCGTGCGTAAAACTTTCGGAATCAAGAAAAAGGCGCCGCTTTACCTGGCGTCCATGGGGATTTACGTTTTCAAGCCCGAGGTACTGGTGTCCGTGCTGGAAGGCAAGGAAGCGGATTTTGGCAAGGAGATCATCCCGAAATCCATCAATAAGCACCATGTCTACGGCTACGTGTACAACGGTTATTGGCGCGACATTGGAACGATCAAAAGTTTTTATGAGGTGAATATTGATTTGACCAAACCCAATGCGTCTTTTATTTTTCAGACGCCGGAGGGCCGGATGGTGACGCGCGCCCGTTTTTTACCACCTTCGGTGATAAGACATTCCGAGCTGGATGATGCGCTCATTGCCGAGGGCTGTAATTTGAGCGGTGTGCACGTGCAGGAGAGCGTGGTGGGTTTACGCTCAGTGATTCGGGAAGGCACCGTCATCCGTCGCAGCGTGCTGATAGGTAACGATTATTTTGAATACGAACGCAAGCGCAAAGACATGCCGCTTGGCATCGGGAAAAACTGCCACATTGAAAACTGCATTCTGGATAAAAATGTGCGTATCGGCAATCGCGTTACGATTTCAAACCCCGCCAAAATCCGCGAGAAAGACGCCGGCAATTACTTCATCCGCGACGGCATCGTCATCGTGCCCAAAAGCGCGATCATTCCTGACGGCACAAAAATCTAAAAGTCACACGTCACAGGACACATGCCATAGGGGGCAAAGCACAGGAGAAAAAAATCCACGTGGGCTCACTTGTGTTTTATAACTTGTAACTTGTGCCCTGTGCCTTGTGACTTAATAGTTTCCCTTATGAAACTGCAGGAGAGCGCCGACGGCGAAAACGATGTGGGACAGCCACGCGGCAAGAAAAGGCGGCAGGATTCCGGATTCGCCGAGCGCCGTAAAAACAGCGCCGGAAACATGGTAAACGAACGCCAGCACGACGCAAAACAAAATGCCCGCCGCGACGGTGCGGCGCGAGCGTGTTTTGGCCAGTACGGGAATCGTAAAAAGCAGCATGACAAGACTTTGCCATGGCGCCGCCAGGCGCTGCTGCATCTGAATATCCTCGGATTGTACGCTGACGCCTGAAGCTTTGAGCTTGTCGCGGATGGCGCGCATTTGCCGGTAAGTCAGAAAAACACTTTCGCGCGAAGCATCCGCAAGTTCCTGCGGAGACACGGTGGCGTCCGCGTAGAGCTTTTTAGGATAGGTTCTGGGTTCCCCCAGAATACGCCCGCGTGAATCGATTTGGTGTTCTGTGAGCGTTTCCAGCTCCCAGGCATTGCCATTCCAGTGCCCGCCCCGGGCCGTGACTTTCTGGTAAGCCTTGCCGCTGCTTTCATCCAGCCAGAGAATAATCATGTCCTGGGCCTTGCCGGATTGCGGAGCCAGCGAGCGGAAATAATAAATGTGCCGTTTTTCCGAGGTGTAGGTGACGTTGGAAAGGCTCTTTTCTTCCCGGGAATCTTTATTCCGGTCAATGTAGATTTCCTTCATTTCCACCGACTTGCGGTAGGTGACCGGGACGATCCGGTCACTGACCAAAAAGGTAATGATTCCGAGCAAAAAGCCCACAAAAAGAAGCGGGGAACTTACCGAAGTAATTTTGATTCCCGCGCTTTTCATGGCCAAAAGTTCATTGTGAACACCCAGTTGGAAAAGCAGGAAAATGGCTGCCAGCCAGGCGGCCCAGTGAATGATCTGGACAAAGGCGTGAGGAACCAGCGTGGCATAGTAATGCAGGCAGACGAGCGGCGGAGTTTTGTAGCGTAAAAACTGATCCAGATTGTTAAAAACATCCGCGATCAGAATCAGAAAAATGAGTGAGAGAACCGCAAAAACAGTTGGGAAAACCAGTTCGCGAGTTAAATAACGGTCTAAAACCTTCATGCAAAGATTCCTTTTGACGCCGCGCCGC
>JAHFHB010000173.1 GCA_023247135.1 Candidatus Omnitrophota bacterium | reverse complement strand
TGATTCTGCGACATAATCCGCCAGAACCGCTTGTTATCGGCCCAATGCAGCGCTACCTCGCTTGCATCAAGTAGCCACTGTTTCTCACTTTCTGTATATAGAAACAAGATGTCCCCGCTTGATAAAAGCGCGACACAAAATCTTGTAAACAAATCCCCCAAGCAACTTTGCAATGCCTGCCATCTTTCATCAACAACTGGATCTGTGCCTGCAGATGGTTGGTCCGTCAGCTCATGCTCATCTCTAACGTCATCACAAAACAAAATATCTCGTATTTTCTGACTGAACGGCATTTGCTCAATGTTGATGAGTGGAATTCGGTGCACCAGAGCAAATTCTTGTGCTGGCTTAGTAAATCCGCTTAGTGAGGCGACAGCAACCTGATAGAAATATCTGTCTCTGTCGAATACGGCCACCCCATGCTGGCGGTAACTTTTTCGCTTTTCAAGCGTCTCTCTGGTGACAATATCAAAGCCATTTACGTCTTCTCGCAAACCTAGCGCGCCTCTCAGAACCGATAAATCAACAGCTGCTCTATAGCACTTACATTCGATAATCAAGCGCGATGGAAAGAAAAAAGGGATCTGGAATGGTGGGTCGACAAGAACGTCCGTATTATGTGGCTGAGCTAGTCCATGCAACATCAAACCTGCAGAGGATTTATAAATAATTTGGCCATCAGGAATAACCGCATTGAATCCACTATTAAGTAATATTTGTTGGATGCATTTCTCAAATACTCGCCCGCGCTGTTGGCTATTTAACCCCATGTTTATGCAACTCTCATAGCTTTAAAAACGTTCACACCCGATCCGCTAGCATTTTAACGCTCGTCTTTTAGGTTTGTCCATTCCGGGGACACAATACTTAATTGGGCTTTTAGATCCTTCTTCGTCCTGCAAAACGCTCGCCACAGGCGAGCAAGCAGGCACAGGCGGTTCAGGATAACAAAGTTTTTGAGATTGCCTCCGTCACAAGACGGATTCGTCGCAGACGAAAAACCCGCCCTTACGCAACTTGCTTGAGGGGATAACTCTCGAGATTCTCGAGAGACTTAAGATCGAGGTCAATATCCAGAGAAGGCCAATAAAGGTGGTGCCCGTGAAGCAGGGTCACTCGATGAATGTCTTCAACCCGCGCTTTTCGAAACCACGGGAATTCTGAAAAGGGCAGGAAATACTCTTTTGCCTTTATCAAAAGCCACAGGCCATGCGGACTGATATGGCTTACTTCAACTCTCGAAGTGCTTTTTCCAAGCTTTTTTGATTTCATTTTGGTGCGTCTCCACAATCGTTTGCAGTTCTTTCAACTGGCGCACATCGAACCCATAAAAATGCGCTAATGCGACCACCGGCGCAACCCAAAACTTAGCCTCGCCGTCGGGCCCGTGATATGAACATGCAGTCGTGATTCTTCACGTGAAAAAAAGAAAAAACGATAACTTTTATATCTAAAAACCGTTGGGCTCATGCTTTTGTAAATATAGCATGAAAAACCTCGTTTTCAGTGTTTTTTGTTGCCCTTCTGATACTGGACGTAACGGCAGGCAGGCTCATTCCCCCACCCTGCCCTCCCCCGCAAGCGGGAGAGGGAAAAAGAAACACCATTAGGTACCGGTACTAGCGGTGCCAGGTTCATTAATTACGAAAGAACAGGCTAAACCTTGCTTCGGCCGGAGTCAATGGGGTTTTGGGGAAAGCATGGGATGGGGATGACGAAAGCTCAACCGTCAAGTGCCCCAGCCGTTTTTTCATTTTACGGTCAGTGAGCGCGCCATTTGATGCAGCTCTTCATTGGCCAAGGCCTTTAATCTTTTGTTCACCACGCGGCAGAAATATTCGCGCTCGGTTTTCGTCATGGGTTTCGCCTCAAGCTTTTTCTTCAAGAGCTCTTTTTGACGGGCTGTAAAAAGCTGGGAAAGTAAAAGTTCAAATTCCAAAGCTTGGCGCTTTTTAAGCACTTCGCCGCTTTCTTCACGATGGACAACATAATTTCTAAAATTATTTTTAAGTCTTTCTGTCGAAAGCTCTAAATGATCCACCTTCACAGTTTGAGACTTGTTAAAAAGGTCCGCGAGCTGCGGCAGAAGCTCTAAAACACCTTTGCACTTAAGCGCTAAATGCAAAGCGCGGCGAGACGCATGATGTTCTCGCGCCAGTCCGAATAATTTAAGAAGCAGGTCAGTCATCACAAACAAGACGCCAAGACGTCGTTCATTTTTTTTTGAGAACTCGCGGCTTGGATTCCAGGCCGCGCTCTCCCAAGCCAGCTTTGTTTTTTCTTTGAGGGCCAGGGCGAAAACAACCGGGAACCCCTCCAAAAACCGGGCATCCTCCTGCCGTAAAAGATTCTCCAGTAATTTTTCAACCGGCTCTCTGGATTTAGGCCGCATAAGCGCATAGCCATGCTGGGCCAGTTGATCCATGAGCTCGTTTTTATCCATGGACTTCATAACGCCGCCTTTTTCAATCGGGCCAATAGAACTTCCAAGTTTCTCAGAGCTTTATCTTCTCCGAAATAGTATTTGGCCGTTTCGCGATATCTTTTCTCTAATTTACTCAAAGGAACCTTTTCATTTTTGAACAAACTCAAGCTGTCCTGAATGTCAGCCTCATCCCCTCGGAACATTTTAGAAATGATTAAATCGAGCGGATTAAGCACTCCCAAATAAATCTTGTTCCATTCCCGGATTTTTCTATTTCCGCCGCGTATTAACGGCGATGTTAAAAGTTCCGTTTGATAAACGGCTTTCCCAAGATATAAATCAAAAAGGATGGCCTCATTGGGCCGCTTCCATCCGTAACCTGTGACCGGCTTATAGCCCGCCTGCACCAGGAATTCTCGCAAACGTTTGTACTCCCTTTCGACGGGAACCAGGAAATCGACATCTTTGGTTGACTCCTTGTACCCCAAGAGAGTAAGCGCGGTTCCGCCGCAGGCTATTAAATGGATTCTTCCCCTGCCTGGCAGGACATCATCCCAAGCGCTGAGCGTGCGGATAAGTTCGTCAGCATTAAACCGGTATTCCATAACGATCCTCTGCTCTAAGGATACAGGCAGGTGACTTAAAAATCAATCCATAAATGTATGTTTTAATACATTTTATTGTATTAATAAATACAATTTTATGTATTAATTAATACATTAAGTACAGGTGCCTGTGGTGCCGGGTTTATCGTCGGCCAAACCCTGGTTCAGCCTGTGTATTCCGGGGACACGATACTTAATTGGGCTCTTAGATCCTTCTTCGTCCTGCGACCTGCACCGCAGGCGCAGGCGAATCAGGATGACACGCTGCCAACAGCAGCGAGTACCTCCAGTCCCGAGCGCCTGCGAGGGGCAGGATGACACGCTGCCAACAGCAGCGAGTACCTCCAGTCCCGAGCGCCTGCGAGGGGCAGGATGACGCAAAGAATAGAATGCCCTCTACTTCGTGGCGATGAACATCCAAGCTTTGGGTCTTAAGAGAATGCGGGAGGGAATGCTGAGGGCATTCAGGCCGCGATTGAGCGGAGCGATTTTTTGAATGGCCTCGGCGGTTTTGATTTTAAAATTCGGTTTGGCGTTGCGCAGTTTTTTGCGATACAGATAATCGTCGATGAATGAGAAAAAGTGCGTGGTCACCTTTTTGAAGCCCGCCTCGCGCGGGCCGGCTGTCCACTGCGGAACCGTGTACGCGTTTTCATTAAAGCCCTCGTGAATGGCTTCCTGCAGCGCTTGGCCTGATTTGTCTTCAAAAATCCCAAAGGAGCATTCGTGCAGCGCGGCCACCCGTCCGCCGGGAGCCAGCACGCGGTGAAACTCGCGAAAAAGCTTGGCGATATCCTTACAGTGATGAATGACCGAATGCGAAAAAAGCAGGTCAAAGCTGCCGTCTTTAAAAGGCAAAGTGCTCATGTCGGCCATGACGCGTTCAAAGTAAGCGCCATCCTGACCAAAATACAAATCAGAGATTTCAAGGTAGCGCGTGACATCCAGCGCCGTAACGTCACAGCCGCGCTGGGCAAAACGCCAGGGGCTCCAGCCAAAGCTGGCGCCGACTTCCAAAATGCGCTCTCCCTTGCGCAGCTTCAGCAGGTCCAGAGTTTTGAAATAGCGTTCCGCATTCCCGGCCTGATTATCAAAACTGCCCCCTGGCTGAAATGTGCGGCTGCCATCACCGGTAGGCAGTGAGAGAAAAAGCGCTTTAAAACGTTCCGCGGTTTCGCGGTTGATGGGAAATTTATCGCCGTTCTCCAAAGTGAGGTAGTCGAAAGACTCGGCGTGCTCTTTTTCGTGCACCACTTCTTCGGGCAAAACAAGCGGCAGCATATCCACCACGCCATTACGGATGGGCCGCGGGCGTTTGCAGGCCTCGCACGCGAGCGTGCCCTCGCGTACCTCGACCGGGTTTTCTTCGCGGACTTCAAGTTTCCATTGAGAGGCTCCGCAGTCCAGACAGCGGAGCCGGTCGATTAAAGATCTGCGCATTCTAAAAAAGCTTTCTGGTTCGGATTCCAGCGGTAAAGCGCACTGCCGGAAAATTTTTTCTGTTGAATCGACAGGACAAGATAACTGATATCCGGGAAAACCGGTTCCCCGCTCCACAGGGCCTGACGGCGGTCTTCCTCCGAGAATTCGGTACTGCCCTCCGGATGCGAATGATAGATCGCCAGAACCCGCTCCTCGGCTGAGCGCAGGTCTTTGTGCAGTTTTAACAGCGCTGCGGGATCCATCCAGTAAGCGGTCCGGGATGTGCGCGGAAATTCGCCGGGGAAGCGGCGATGATACTCGTCCTGCACATTCTTCATCCTCAGCGTCCGCAAACCGCCGGAGGACGATTGTAAAATGAATCCGCAGCATTCGGAAGGGTAATCTTCAAGGGCGTGAGCCGTAAGCTCTTTTAAGAGCGCAGGAGGGAGATTCATAGGATTCCGACAGTGGCACTACAAAACTAATCATGTGTAGGGAACAGGCATGCCTGTTCCCTACAAACTGATGAAATGACTTTAGTCCTGATGGC
>JAHFHB010000172.1 GCA_023247135.1 Candidatus Omnitrophota bacterium | reverse complement strand
TATCCGCATTTTTTGCTTTAGCCAAACGGGCCTGATAGCTCCGGATCTCGGCCTCCGAGAATCCCATCTGCACCAGCATTTCAAGAATGGCAACCGCCGCCACGACAAAATCCCCGGAAGTGACATCCGCATGTTCCTTTTCTAAATCGCTCAGCGTTTTCATGGCTCTCGGATTGAGAGTCGCAAAATACGCTTCCGTATTGCCAGAGCTGACCACGCTGCCGCCCAAGACTTTCTCCACAAAACCTTTTTGCCACTCGATGGTGCCGGACATGCCGCGGAAACCGCTGCCCGCTTCACGGATGCTGCGCAAAAACTCCTGCAGGCTGGTGCTGTTGGAAGAGTCGCTGGTTGCAACACTGCTCAAAAATTTAGCAGCATCCGCATCATCATCTAACTGCGGCATACTGACCCTAACACTGTCCGCCTCAATCAGCCGCAGTGCATACTGCATAAAGGCCATCCGGCCCGGATCCGGCATCAAATCTTCCTCGATCACATCCGAAGAGATGACCGCCATGCGCCATTGCAGTTTGAAGCGGCTGAGAATCGTCAGCGCGGAAACCGTCCCGCCGGGCACTTGAAATTTCTGGCGGCTGAGCAGGTCAATCTGGCCAAGCAGCCACGGATTTCCGATTCCCAATTCGGAGACTTTCTGCCCCGCTTCAAGCCCCTTAATCTGCGCGTCCGTCAGGTACATCAGCGCGTCACGGAATGCATCGCGCACCTCGCGTTGGCCGCGGACTTTATCCAGCAATTCCCACTCCTCGGCGGTTTCGCGGCTGACCGGAACAATCTGGGCCACGGCGCCGAAATGAGTCCCTTCCACCTCAACCAGGACTTGCGCAAGCTTATTGAGCAAATGCCGGACCTTCTCCGCCGTGCGGCGCGCATCCGACTCGGGCAATTTCTCAAAATCTTCCCGTTTTTGCGTAAGAAGCAGCGGATCAATCCCGGCCGCCTTGGCCACTCGCGCCAGAAAATCCTGGGCTTTTGACGACTTGCCGAATTTAACGTCCAGCACATTTTTATCAAGGCCGTGTTTTTCAACAAATTCCGTATACGTCATGACGCTCGGATTCCACTTTGTCGTTTTATCTTCCCCGAGAATATCCAAAAGCTCCCCAAAGGCACGCCATTCCGCGACCGCGGAAAGCGTCTCTCCGGGGTTCACGACGTCGCGCAAGGCCCGCATGATCTGTACCGGATAATTGATCTCATTCACGTCTTTTTGGCCCAGGCGGGCATTGCCCTGACTCATCATGAAATCATTGAAGTTCTGAATGTTATGCGCTTCGTCGAACACCACCAGGTTATTACGGTTGTTAAACTCGCCCTTCTTTCCGACCACAAGCTCGAACATAGCTTTAAGCCCCGGCGAACCCTTGGACGGATCTTTTTTCATGATTTCATATTCAACTTGCGCGAAACCGCCTGTGCCTGCCAGTAGCAGTACCACATCGGCCTCTTTGACTTGTTTTAAGAAGGCCTCATCGTTATTGCGGGCCTTGTCCAGTTCATTCGGGCCGATTTCAGCGATATTGATATCAAATTCATCCTTAAGCGTCTTCAGGATCTTTTCCGATTTGCCCTGTTCGAATTGATCCGGCTTGGCAAACACCATCACCAGCTTGCCGCCCGCTCCGGAATAGACCTTTTCGATTTTATCGATTTCAAATTGGACTCGCCGCGCGTCACTTTGCCGGCCCGCGCTCAAATACGCGGCGCGCTCTTTTTCAAGCGCGGCAAGCTTAACACCCACGTTCCTCTGCCACAGAATCAAATGCCCTAAAATACTGGTCGATTTACCAATACCCGTCACCAGTTGATGGAAGGAACTATCCATCGTGACCAGTGCTGCCACAGCCACGACGACATTGACGCCGCGGCGATCCCCAATGGAATAGCCCATTTTTTTCTCCCACTGTTCCATCGCCTCGTTGTAGGCAGCGGCAACCGCGTTCACGCCCAAATCGGCCGTTTGATCATTGGCGCGGTAGCGTTTTTGTTTTTCACCATTGATCTCAATCTCAACCTCCAGGATGTCGAAAGGCAGCGTAACGTTTTCAGGCAGTTCCACCACATTGCCCACGCCTTCCACTTTCGAAACCGTAAACTCATCGGTCCAGAGCAGTTCATTAAACTCCTCAAGCTGGGTCTTGTGCTTTTCAGCCGCTGCCTTGGCCGCCGTCCCGCGCGGCTTCTCTGCCGTGTGGGTATACGTGCCATCCACAATGACCGGTAGATTCCGCAGTTTAATCTCAATCGCAGCACTCATTAGTACAAAAGGCGTATTGTCATTATTGTCCGGCAGTTCCTTGTTAAGAAACGCCATTAATTCAGTCACAAATTCAGCCTGCTGGCGGCGGGTGAATGCTTCACGGTTACTCACGGTTTCAAGTACGGTCTTCACCGCCTCATTGAGGCTCTTCGCATCAAAAGAGCCGTCTGCAGCAGCCGTCAGCAAGGCTTTGATTTTAGCTTTCACATTGGCAAGAAGAGCATTCACCCGCGCTGTACCCGCAAACTCTGAAATCAGATCATCCAGCGCATTTTCAGCTTGCGTCAGTTCATCAATGGAAAGGCTCGTCAGGCTCTCGAGGGCCGCATAGGCGCCGGCCACCACGACATCCTGCTTCGCGCTGTTATTGCCGGCGGCTTTCAACTGCCTCTCAAGATTCGTTAAAATGGCTGCAACCGGGGCTACGACCTTCCGCGCCACGGCTTTTTTGGCGGCCGGTTTTGCCTTTGCCGTCGGCTGCCCTCTGCCGGCGGGATTACTCTTCGGCCCAAACAGTTCCTGCGGCGTAAGCCCGCGGCCCTGAATCACACAGACGGAACAGGTCTTATTCAGCGCTTCCATCAACTGCAGGGTCTGAGAATTGCCGGTCGCCAGAAGGCTCGCTCCATAATCGCGCAGATAGCTCGCAAGCGCGGTATAAACTTGAATACGCGCTTCATGGTCTTCAGCGCTTTGTGACTGCCATGTTTTTTGATTAGCCTCAAGGCGGGTCAAAAGCAGATTCAAAACTTCCGTTTTATGTGTATCCGAAACGGCTAGCCCATGGACTCTTTGAATGCCCTGGAGAAGGACAGCCGCGGCACGTTCTGTGGTTCCTGCCTGAGCCAATCGGGACTCAACTTCGTCGAGCAGCTTCTCGGAAATTTGCCGGTCCAGAACAGCGGCAGACACAGGCGCTTCAACAACCGGCTGGGTGTATTCCGTCGGCAAGGCCCCCGTCGTATAGCCTTTCGCCAGCACTGCATTCGCGACAAGCCACACCACAATAAATGACCAGGAGACCCAGCTCGCCAACACACCGGCCAAAATCACGCTCCCCGTTCTGAAGAAAAATCGCTGCTGGTAGATAAACGCTGAGGGGCGCGCAATGGCATTACGTAACAATGATCCCGCCGCGCTGAAAGCGCTTAAAAGAACCAGCGTCCAACTGGCTGCCGAGGAAGGATAGCGATAGGCGTAGACTCCGGCGCTCAGCACCGCCAGCCCAAGAGCCGCTGCAAAAACACCGGTCACACCAAAGGTGAGACCCGTAAGCCATAGCCCCGTCCCAACGCCAGCAACCAAACCCACACCCTGCAGACTTTGAATCGCAAGGCTGCGAAGGCTGCCAATCCAGACCGAGCTCTGAACCGCGGCAATTTGACTGTGCAATGTTTGTGCCGCATGCGCACCGGCTCCGATCACCGCAGAACCGACGCTTGCCACCAAAGAGGTTATCAATCCGGAAACCCAGGCACGCGCCGCCTGGAGCATGGGTCCTACCACCGGGGCGCGCGCCGCTTCCGTAGTTGCCGTCGCTTCAGGAGTCGTTTCGACGGGGCCTGCCTGCTCAGCAGCTGATTCTTGGGCCGCAGCCGGCGCTTGTTCCTCAGCCGCGGGAGGTACGGCCGGCGCTGATTCCACGGTAGCAGTAGGCGCCTCTTGAACCACCGCAGCAGGGGCCGCCGTCGCAGCGGCAGGTATTACAGGAGAAGCTACCGCAGGCGCTGTGTTAGCCTCGGGTGTCGGCTGGGTCGGCGTCGGGGCTGCTTGAGTTTCGACCGCGGCATTTGCCCGCTCGGCCTGGACTTTATCAAAAACATCAAGTGTTTCTGTTAATTGATCAAAGTTCTTTTGTGCTTTTTGGACAAACCTAGCCTGAAGCAAGCTCTGTGGAGAAAGCTGAGCTTGTGTCAGCTGGTCCCTCGCCTCATCCAGTGAACGCTGCAGCTGTTCACGGGTTAGTGAATCTCCACGTTCGGCAAAGCTAATCATGTCTACAATGTGGCGATACTCAGCACTGGCTTCGTCCAGCTCCTGACTCGCCTGCTTCATGGATGCCGTCTCGATCAGCCGCAGTCTTTGAGTAAGCGCATTCACGGGAATTTCTGTCCCCTGCCAGTCATAGGCAACGCCATCGATGACCTTCTCCACTTCGCGAACATCAGTTCCATCAATGAGAACGTCGGCGACGGCGATGAAACGGGCATCAACCTCAAAAACTTCGACTTGACCGTTCGCAACCATTTTTTCTACTTGTGCGCGAAGTTCAATGCCGGCCGCCGACAGTCTTCTATTTGCCACTGCCCGCATATGAAAGCCGGCTTTACGGGCTTGACTCAATAACAGGGTGAAGTTGGATATCATCATCCTCACAGTGCTATGGTCAGCGAAAGCAGCGAGGTCGTTTTTCCGAGCCTTGTCTGCATTGCTTTCAGCAGCTTGTAACCGCGCTCTGAGCTGATCCATAATCGATAGACTGGTTGAAGCCGCAGGCGCTGTTTTCGCCGCTGGTGCCGGTGCAGGCGTTTGCGCTGCCTGAGCTTCGGCAACAATTTTTGCTCATTCAGCAGCCGCGTTTTCAAAATCTTTAAAATCATCCGTTTGAAGATACGCATACATCGCAAGCACATGCTGCTGCACCCCGCGTTCGTCGCGCATATTATCCGCAAACTCGTCTACTGCCGCCACAAAGGCCTGCGCCGCTTCTCGTCTCACCAGGTCATAC
>JAHFHB010000171.1 GCA_023247135.1 Candidatus Omnitrophota bacterium | reverse complement strand
AGCATTTCCACCGCATTGGGCAAATACACCAGAGGAATGCCCAAAGTCCGCGCACGCGTGGCCAGATGCCCCGCGCCTTCGCGCGAAAAAATAATACCCGCCTGATTCTCACCCACCACCGACAGGCTGGAATAATCCTGATCCAAAACAGCGATCTGCCCTTGCTCCAGGCTTTCCAGCGAAGCTCGAATTTCATCTTCCGTACCGCGTAAAATCTTTACGGTTCCGGCCGCCTGTCCGGGTTCGCCGGCCTCAAGACCGCTGATGCCATACTGGGCTAGGTACATGCCGAAAAACCGGTTCAACGTGCCGCTCATCGCCTCCAACATGGCGGAGCGCAGGGGGCCGGCGGCCCTAAGAATTTCCGGATCAATTTCGGCCTGGACCGATTTGTAATCGTTGCGCAAGCGGCCCCAGGCCAACAGCGCCTTTTCGATTTCGCTGCGCGGCAGCGCCTGATTCAGAAGATCCAGTCCCGCAAGCGCCTGCGCAATCCCGGTGTCGGGATCCCAGGCCGTATCTTGTTTGCCTTCGTAACGCCTTTGATATTCGATCACCGCCTGCTGGAGGAGCGGCTCCATCACTTTCAATTTCTCAAGGCCCCGCAAGGAAGAAAACAATCTTTGTAGAAAGTAAGCATTCTGAAATGCCGCGTTAACCGCGTGCTCCAGGTCATTGAGCGCGTTTGTTAAACGCACATCCGTATCCAACAAAACATTCGCCTTGACCAAGCCCTGAAGTTCGCGGATATGCATCGCCGCCGCCTGATGCAAAGCACTTTTGTAATCATGGACACGGCGTTCAAAAGACAGGCTGCGATCCACAGCCCCGAACTCAATTAATCGCGACACTTCTGCAAGATGAGCCTGAATAACGGCCGCTTCATTCTCGAGCCCCAGGTCCTTAAAACTTGGATTAAGAAGATCAGCGCTTTTCTGGAAAGCACGCGTGAAACCCGCAATGGCGTTTTCCCAATCATTGATGGCGCTTTCAAGATAAACAAGTTGTTCCGGCACTGCGTTACTTTCCGGTTCAGCGTCTGCCTTCAATTTTTCAGTTGAAAAAATTTCAGAAGCCGGCGGATGAATTAAAATTTCATGCAGTGCAGCCAAAAACTGCTCCCGAAAATAATAACTGCCGTTTTTTTCAAGATAACCCAATCCATAAGCTTGCGCAATCGCCGGATCCATTCGCCCCTCTTTGAAACCTGGAATGCGGTGACGGCTAACAATACTGCCAGAAACAAGCAGAATCGGTCCGCCAAAAACAGACCCCGTCTCAGGCACACGCAGACCATTGATCACAGCAAGAGCCGTTTTATCACCAGTAAATTGATAATCCGTAATCACCACAATATCCGTGTCAGCCACGCCCACGGTCTGCAGCTTGCGGATTTCCTCAAGCCCTGCCTGCGGGGAGTCAGCCATCACGAGATTCGAAAGGCCCTGCGCGCGCAAAAGCTTTTCGTATCCCTGAACGATGTAGGCCTTATCATCCAAAAGCACGTAATGCTTGCCGCGAAAAGCCGAGAAATCCGGTTCGTTCCGCGCACTCTGAACCTGAGGGGTCTCCGCCTCCGGCTGTGCCTGCTCCACTTGTTCAGTCAGCTCCTGCAGGGTCGCAGTGCTGCGCATCTCGGCCCTTGCCGGAGGCAAGGACTGCCCAGGCAGCAGCTCTGTTGGAGCTGCGTCCTGATCTGAGCGAGACTCCGTCGAGTCCCTAGTAGTCTCGCGGCTCCGTCCGCGAGGCATCTCGGAGCGTTTGCTTTTCTGGGGTTTCGCTGGGGAACGCACAGGCCTCACGGAAATGCGTAAGCCGACAGGACTCAAACGGAATTCGTAGTTTGAGTTTTCTCTCGGACGCACCACGCGGCCGGAATAAAGTTTGTCTTTTCCCGGGCGAAAAGCGGCGGGCGCGCCTGTGGCAAGCGTAATACCAATCGCGGAGGGTTTTTTGTCAGGAGAAATTCCGGATTTTTTTTCCGGTTGTAGGGGCGGGTTCATAACCCGCCCCGGCTCGGCCGAAATGACACGGGCCGGTTCCAAACCGGCCCCTACGGAATGATTCATGCGGGGCAAAAGATTCAATCGCATCCCCGGACCCTCTTCAAACTGCGCAGGTTCTGCGCGCAGCGCATCTTTCAAAACCGGGTGACGGTTCAAAGCCTCCGCGAGCATCTTCGCAAGCGCGTCATAGCCAAGCTTGTCCCGCTCCACAAGTGCCGGCGCGCCGCTTTCGAGAATGGCTTTAAAATAAAGCGCTTCCTGTTTGTTCAGATAGGGTTTTTCAAAATAAGCCGAAAGATCCGTATTTTCTTCACGCAAAACTTTTTGATAAAGCTGCTCATCCTCTCCGCCGGTCATCGCGGGACGCACCACCGCGTAGCCCAGCCCCTGCGCCCGCATGAGCTGCGTTAGCCCATCCGTGTGAAACCCACCGGCAACGAGAAACACCAGCGAGCTGCCCTGCGTTTCGGCCAGAGTATTCTCGAGTAAAACCCGGTTGCGTTTTTCAGCCAGCCTGTAAAATTGCGGTGCCTGTTCCGCAAATGATTTTAAACGCGGCGCGGATTCGACCGTTTTAAGTACGGCATCCTGCCGCGCGGCAAACACCGCAAGATCCTTTGAAGTCCACTCGAGCTTGAGCAGTTTTTCGATCAATGCAAAATCGGCCGCCGTTTGCAGTACACGCCGCTCCGCATTGCTTTTGGCCCACGCCTTTTCAAGCCAGGCCTCCAGCTGAGTCACTTCTTTGTCGAGGTCTTCTGCCTGGATTTCCTCAGCCAGAATTTCCTGTCCAAGGTCTTTTAAAAATTCCGGATAAGCCCTGAGGTCAACGCGGCGCGCGGCGGCATATTCAAACAGCTTCTCGGTCCAGACGCGCAGCCGGGCCCCGCTTGGCCGTTCTGCTAAAAATTTTTCCACGGCCGCTCCCTGCCTATTCGCCGCATATTTCTTAAGCGCCGCAAGCATGGCCGTTCTCTGCTCTTTGACCTTGGCAGAATCAGGGGCCGGACCCATTTTTTCAAGCGCCAAAAGCCGCACCGTGTTCGGAAAGCGGACCTGTTCAAAGCGGTCTTCGAGGTCAAGCTTAAGCGTTCCCTGCAAACGCGCTTTCAGATAGTCCAGGTAGGCGGCCCATTGCGGCGAAATGTGTTCCGTGCCGTAACGGCCCGCGCGGCGGCGTTCCTTCTCGCGCAACAGTTCCTGAAGCTCTTTGGGTAAAACCCGGCTTTGAATCTGCTCCAGGCCCCGGCGCACAGGCAGCAGCAGTTGCTGAATCTCCTCGCGCTGAAGCAGAAGCCCACGGTAAAGTTTCAAATCCCTGCGGTATAGCTCCGGTGTTTCCACACCCACAAAAGCCATAGAGGGCTGCCCGCCACCTTGTGTCTTGTGTCTTGTGTCTTGTGACTTGTGCCTTTGATAAACTTCCCACGCATAGCGCTCTGCGCCGGTGAGTTCGCCGATTTTCGCAAGCTGCTTTACGGCTTGCTCGGACGCAGCGGGGTGATCCGGAAAAAGATCCAGATACTCGGGATGGATTTCACCGCGAGCGCCTTCAAGCGCTGCGGTCACGGTCCCCGTGCTCTGCCGATCGGCCCAACGGAGAATATTGCGGATATTTTTCTGCGCTTCAGGGTTGGCATGCGCGTCCTGCAGCAGCACAATAAAAGGCCGGCCTTTTGCAGAAGCAGGCTGGATGGCAAGCATGCGCCCGAGCTTTGCAGGAAGTTTTTCGGCAAGCAGGCTTGTGCCGGGCAGATTCAACTGAACTTCGCCTCCCGGAGTGGCTGCCGCTTGAGCGCGCAGGGCACTCTCGGAGTGAAACATCGTGACAAAAAACACGATGAGCGTAGGCCACGCCACCCATTTCAGTTTTTTTCTTCGCTGGAAGGTTCGCATTGGGTCAATTTTTTGTTTTTAACGTCTTGGCAGACGTATATTTAATAAGGTTTCCTAAAGATCTTTTTCAAGTTTACCATCTAAACTTAAAATTCGCCCAAACAGGCCTGATATTTAGAGATGCAAACTCTTAATTCATAACAGTTTGTGTCAAAAATGATCATTTTTAAACGGGTATCGGAAGGTGATTTTGAGCAGATGTATAAAACAGGCCGCTGAGATTAGAAGCGGTTTCATAAACCCCCAAGAACCTGGCTCTCACTCGTCATTGCGAGGAGTGTTTTTTACGACGAAGCAATCTAGGAGCAGAGATTGCCGCGTCACACCTGACGGTGTTCCTCGCAATGACGAACAAAAAGTTATGAGGACTTATGAAATCGTTTCTAGAAAGGCAGGCTTAAATCAGCGGGCAAATTTTCCGTAGGAATTGCCGGTAGGCTCGGGATCACTGTGAGTTTAGTCTTGCGAAACGAGATTGCCGGTACCGTCGGGTTGAAACGCAAATTTAAGGTCGGCGCTCACCGGCGACACAGTCCCTGTTTTATTCGTCACCAGAAATTTTGCATATTTTCCTTGTTGGGTGATGACAAGAAAAACATCCCCCGAAGAAAATGCAGCCGTGGCTGAGGATGGTTCGGTATCTTTAGTATACGCATCAAAATTTCCCGCATCGACTCCCGGAAGATTTGTAAGACGCGCGGAGCCAACGGCTTCCAAATCTCCCGTTGAATTAATAAAAACATCGCCTTGAAGCACCGTGCCTGGAATAGCCGTCGTGGTAATGCTATTGCTGCTGAAATCAATGGATTGGGTTGAGACACTCGTGGCAGAAATCGTTGTGGTCCTGTTTTGCAAAGTTCCGGCCTGAACCCTTCCCTGGCCCGTACGCCCAACAATCACGGCAACCACCACTCTCTGGCCGTCTAAAGTGCTGCGTCTGCCCCCCGTGGAGGCCTCCACACGCAATACTCCCTGTAAATCAGTGAGCCCAAAAATTTTATCTCCCCGAAGCTGGTGCAGTTGTGCTTTCCAGCGCAGCGCGCGATAATCCACTTGTTTCGGATCTTGGAGCGCCAGCGGATTCAAAGCCCCTTCCAGCTCCACATGAAAAGTAAATTCAC
>JAHFHB010000170.1 GCA_023247135.1 Candidatus Omnitrophota bacterium | reverse complement strand
GTCTTTCTGCCGTCGCAATCGATATAATGTCCTCAAAGTCTCTTGTGTTATTGGAATTATTCGTTTCGGGAATTTGATCGGCGACGTCAACGAAGGCCGTAAGCTGTTTATCTCCCAATGTTGAACTCCCGAGAAAAAGCTCCGGACGCAGCGTCATTTCCTCTGTATTCATTTCGTCGATGCGAGTGGTCGCCGCATTCACAAATATGTCTCCTAACTGAAAAGCCACCGAAAAATTCCGGACGCGATTCGCCTGCGCAAAATTATTGTTACGGATCGTGACTTCGAACTGCAGGCGGTCAGTGAGCGCATAAGGGGCGCTAAGGCCCTGCGTCATATTCCGCATTCCAATGACTTCAAGATCTGGAAGGTTCTGCCCATAATCTAAATCTGGCAGATGGCCGCGCTCTACCACCTGCACCCTGGGCGAATCTCTCCGGTTATTAAGAAATTCTTCCGTTTCGGGAATGGCATTATTCAAATCCACGACTGCTTGAGCCGTGTTCAGGCCATAACTGACATCACCATTCGCCGTATTCACCTGAAAGCGATGGCGAACTTCCGCTCTCATCTCCGGGATCGTGAAATATTCGGAATGGAATCGCCCAAAACGGGCAAAGAAGGTAAACAGAACGGCGACATTGCGGTAAACGTCGCCCTCCTGATAATTCGCATTGCGCACCACGACTTCATATTCAATCATCTCGCCTTTTTCATAATAGTATTCCTGGTGCGGCTGGGGCGTCACATCGTTGACTTCCGTGACTACAAAGTCGGGCAAATGGTCATCCTGAGTCGCCGCTAACAAAGGGGCGAATGCCAGAAGCGCCAGGATAAAACATAAAAAAAGACGTCTTTCAAATTTCATACAGCTCCCCAAAACAGTTTGATTTAGCCAAAAAGGACGTCGCCCCGCGCAGACTGCAGTTTGACCCTCTCATCCTCACGGCCGAATACCAGCTCGGTCTTCCCCTCAAAAAGTTGGAGCTGATAAGAATCTTTTGGAAAAAGACGTTTCTGCCAATGGGTTTTGACAGCAAGCGTCTTTCCATCCGGAGCACAGATCACGCTGTCGGCAGTCACGTTTAATTCAATTCGGCCCATCTGCAAAAAGAATTGCTGGAGATTCGCCTCCAGCTCCGCGGGATTGCCCGATTGATAGCGCCTGGAGATGCCGTCCATAAATCGATTCGCATCTTTATTCTGAAACGCTTCGGTTAAATCCCAAAGGACTTTCGAGCTCTGTTCTCTGAGCTCGTCTGCCACAGACGCCGCCCCCAGCATTCGGGAACCCGTAAGCAGAAAAAAAATCATGAGGAGCCCATATTTTTTCAGCATTTATTTTCCCTTTTCAGATTTTATAAACAAGCCGCACTTCGCCGATATTTTCCGCAAAATCAAGATTTCGCTGTTCAAAGCGGCTTTTGCGGCGGTCAAACCGGGCTGCGAGTAAAAAATGTTCGCTCAAGTCGTATTCGGCTGAAACATTCCATGCCCTGAAACCATTGTCCTGATTCACAAGCTGTCGGTCTATATCGATAAAAGTGGAGCTGGCGTTCAAGCGGAAGCGCCTCAGAAGGGTCAAGCTCGAGCCTAGGTTGAGATTACGATTGCTATCCCTGAGCTGCGGATCAAAAGTCTGTTCATGCCGCTGATTATAATCCACATAGGGTGAAAAATTAAAGCACCGGTGATTCCAGTAAAGACCGGTGCGAAATCCAGCCTGGCGGCCGCTTTGATCACTGGTGCTTGCCTGATCATCGATGCGCCTGAAATTATAACGGCCTTCGGCAAATACAGCTTTATACCGGTTGCTTAGATTAAAATCGAGGTCGTGCGTATTATTATCAACGCCCCGGTCAGACGCGCGGTTTTTGCGCACATCATAGCGAAACCTGAGATTGACTTTGCTGAGCCATTCAAAATTGCTGCTGAATGGCATGAGATTGACCGTCAGCGCGGGATTATACACGCGCAGCGTCGTGGCCAAAAAATCCTGCAGGTTATCGTGAAACTCCCGGTACGCAAAATCAAGATTAAGACGGCGCGTGAAGCGGTGATACCAGTCCGTATAAACGGCCTCCCGGTCCAGCGCCGCAGAACCGGAATCCGCCGAAAAATTCGGGGTAATATTCTCGTAGTCCAGAGAAAACCTGGAATACCCCAAAAAATAATTTTTGCTGTAATCGTTTTCGATTTTCAGGGCATTGCCCCAAACAGCTCCCTGATTGCGGACCCCGTCTTCATCCACCATCTGGCTTCTGGCCAACTCGGTTCGATTTTTAAGGCCGCCCAGCATTTCGGTTGCAGCGTCAAACCCGCCTACGCCATTACGGAGCGCCTGCACCCCCGTGTCCCGCTGGGTACTGCCCGGAGAATCAAACGTATCGACCCAGTTCGCGCCGGCCGTCATAGTCTTAATCAGCGGGTTTTGTTGATGAACCGGAAAAAAATCACGCAAAAGCCGTTGTTCCAGTCTTTGCCCCAAAACATACCGGCTGTTTTGAATCTCTTCTTCCGCTAAAAGAGCGCGCCCGGCAGAGGAAACCCAACGAGTCCCCGTGTCCTCGTTGGAATAAATGAGCTGGCCCCCCTTAAGACTCCGGTTCAGAGTAAGCGGCGTCAATTGCGCAAAAAAATCACCGAAATTAATATCCCAGCGGGAATTATGCGCATGCAGATTTAAATAAAGTAAATGCAGGTCATGGCGCCTGTCTATTTGCCGGTCATCGGTCTTGCGCACCGTTGTTTCGCCGTCAAACGCCCATTGCCCGGGAAAGGGCATTTTCTCGCGGGACAAGCGCAGATTCATTTCCGAAGCATAGTTCACCCGCTCATCCACAAACGACGATTGGGAATTACCGGAAACACGGCCAAAGTTACCGAGGTTGGAGAATTCGCCTTCAACCACATTGTCACGCCATTCAAGGGCGCCGTGGGCTGACGGCAAAAACACAATTAAGAAGCTCAGGAGACTTCCAATGAAGACTTTTTTTATATATTTCCAAGCAGGGCGCGTAAAAGCAGGCCTAACCACTTTGCAATCATCGGCATATGCCTCATTTTCTTGACGCGAAATTCTGCACCGGGAGGCGATTGACTTACAGGCATGAGAAATGCGTCAAAAACAGAAGCAACGGCCGCTAAATCAGCGGGCAAATTTTCCGTAGGAATTGCCGGCAGGCTCGGGATCACGCTGCCGGGTGGAGACTTTCATGGTTCTAAAATTCGGCTGGCCCTTGCGGAAGTAACTGATCAGCAGAAGGACCGGCAGCCGCGGAAATTTACCGGCCTGCATGCCATGAATCAGTTTATCAAGCCCGGCGCGTACGCTAAAGTGATTGCGCCGGTAAGGCCGGTAAGCGACAAGCGCATCGAAAATATCGGCAATGGCCACAAGCCGCGTGTACTTGCTCAGCGTCTTGATCCCCTTGGGATACCCGGAACCGTCCAGCGTTTCATGGTGCTCATACGCCACGCGGCAGGCCTCGCGGCCCCCTTTTCCGAGATAATAATTCAAAAGCAGAAGGCTCATGATGGGATAACTGCGGATGGTCTTATGCTCCTGGCGCGTCAGCCGGTCTTTTTTATTTAAAAGCTTCGGCGCCAGCCGGATTTTGCCGATGTCGTGCGTCAACCCATACACAAAAGACAATCCGGGATTAAATCCATAATATTTCAAGCTGTCGGCCATGCGCGCCGCCAATACACCGATCAATAAAAAATGCCTGTACGTGTGGTAAGACGTCTTCCTCAAAACAAGAATTTCCAGAAAAAGATCGCTTTGGATGCGGGAGGAACGAACGAGTTTCAGGATGCGTTCGCGCACACCCGGTCGGTCGAAAATAGGATTATAAATTTTCTCGTGGATAACACTGCGGACATCTTTGAGAAACTGCGGCTGCTTGAGCAAGACGAACTTTTTTTGACGGGGCTTGCCCCGCTCACGCACCGCGCGCAGCAAACCCGGCGTGATCTCCCGATCGGCCCCGGCAATCAGCCGGCCCCGGTTGTCTTTTAAATCCACATCCAGCTTCATCGACTCCCTTTCACTTGCCGTTGGAAAGCCCCCTCATCTATCGGCCGCCGAAGGACTTCCATTTAAAGAAAGATTCCTGACAAAGGTACCCTATGAAATGCGTTTTAGCTAGAAGCGGTTTCATAAGTCCCTATGAGCCCCAACCCCACTGGTCATTGCGAGGAGTCCCGTAGGGACGACGCGGCAATCTCATGGGACCGAGATTGCTTCGTCGCAAAAACCGCTCCTCGCAATGACGAATAAAGGTGTTATGTCAACTTATGGAACCGCTTCTAGCCAATACGGACGTTTCCTTGGCGTCCGATTGGCTTGTACCTGGGCAAAAAGCGCAGGTGCTAGTGTCCGCTGGAAACCCGGGAACTGGTGACGTGCATTTCCAGCCAGTCCGTCACAAAAGCCGGCAGCGGCGGAGACTTTTCTTCATAAGCCAGCGCATCCAGCACCCGGCTGCAGGAAACCCGGCCTTTGGGCCCCACAAAAACCCCCTGAATGTAGGCTTGCGTGTAAATCCGGCCCTTGCGCACAATCTGCTGCTCAAGCACAAACCAACGGTCGGTCCAGCCGGCCACGCGCGTGCGCAGTTCAAAGCGTTCAAGCAGTTTGAGCGGTTTACGGTAACGCACCCAGGATCCGGCCACAATCGGCTTCCAGCCGTAGACACTTGCCGGCTGGGCAATGCCTGAACGCAGAATTAAATCCATGCGGCCCAGATCCATAAAAGTCAGGTAACGGCCGTTATTCATGTGCCCGTAGATATCCAGATCGTGCGGCAGGACAAAACCGCTCAGGCGCGACTCTCCCAGAAGGCCGAGACGTGGTTTTAAAAACGACGTGATCCAGACCCAAAATGTACGCACCCATAAATTCATAGCACTCTAAATTACGACCGATAAAGGATTAAAGTTCAGCCTCACTCGACAACCGGCAAGATGCCCGTTATACTTCAAGCAGAGTCTCGCGAAGAGATTTTGGAGGAAATAATGAAAAA
>JAHFHB010000169.1 GCA_023247135.1 Candidatus Omnitrophota bacterium | reverse complement strand
AATTGGGGGAAGCGATTGAGGCGCACCGGGGCGGAAAGTTCGGGATTTTGCAGAAAGATACTTTTGAAGACGAATTGGCGGATACGGCGATTCGTCTCTTTGATTTGTGCGGCGGGCTGAAAATTCCGCTGGAGAAACAAATCGCGTGGAAAATGGCCTTCAATAAAACCCGTGCAAAAAAACACGGAAAAAAATACTAAGGAGCGCCGCGTGATGGACACGATAAAGTTCTGCCGTAAAATTCTGTTTGTTTTGACAGCCATGCTGCTTTCGATGGGAGCCGCGCCGCAGGGAATGCCGGCCGCCGCGGTATTCAGGGCCAGCCAGCCTCAGGGAGAGGTGAGCGTGATTCACCAAGGCGAAACGCAGGCGTTGCTTGACCATGGAAAACTGGTAGGCGGCGATGTCATCCGCACCGGTGCGGACAGCCAGGTGGATCTGATTCGTAAAGGTAAATGGGGTTACCGTCTACTGGCCAATACCGAGTGTTCCATCGATCTGTCGAACGTTGATGAAACGCGCGTGAAAATGACGGCGGGCGATGTGGTCTTTCAGGTCAAGAAACTGCCGCCCGGAAAAACGCTTGTGGTGGAGACTCCGGTGGTGGTGGCCGCAGTGCGCGGGACTCAGTTCTGGGGACGCGTTACGCCCGCGGGTCCGGAGCGCAGTGCTACGTTTGCCGTGCGGGAGGGCCGTGTGGAAATGAAAGTCAGCAAAACGGGGGAGCCTTTTGCGCTTGAAGCCGGGCAGGCCGTGGATATTCATGAGGCCGATGGCAGTGCGGCCGTGCGTGATGCGCTGCCCGCGGAGTTGGGCGCCATTGCCCAGGCGGATGCCATTCCTGTGTAATCAGGCGTGACGGAGCAAATTTGTGAGCGACCTGATTCTCAAAGGAAAAAAAATCCTCGTCATCGACGACGAAGATGAAATTTGCGACCTGATGCAGGGCTGGCTTTCGTTTCTCGGTGCCGAAACGATTACGGCCACGACCGGGGATGACGGACTTTGGAAAGCCAAGACTGAAAAGCCCGATTTGATCATCACCGACGTTTTGATGCCAGGAAAAACGGGCTATGAGCTGGCCGAATTTTTAAAAAAAGGATCTGAGCGGCTGAAGACAGTTCCCGTGATCATGATGTCCGGCCGGCGCAGCATGCGTGAGGGAGCGGAGTTTGTGGATGCCTTCGTGGATAAACCCTTTGATCCTAAACAAATGCTGGAAACGATCCAGCGGCTGCTTCAAAAATTCCCCTAGGAAGATAACGGCGTGATGGAAGCTTCTCAACTGGCCCACCTCATTAAACTTTTGGATGACGACTCGGAAGTCGTGCGCGGCGGAGTGATCAAGGCCCTGCAGGCCTTCGGCGGCGGACTGGCCGAAGCGCTTGAGCCTTACGCGCCTCAGATCGGCCCCGAAGGCTGGAAGGTTTTAGAGCCGGTGTTTGCGCATCACAAGCGCGAGTGGCTGCGCAAAGTTTGGCCGGATTGGCTTCGGCCTGGGGAGGATAAGATCCGCCTTGAAACGGCACTCTCTCTTTTGAGTCAGTTTCAGGCAAAAGGGTTTGAGGCTGCTCGGGTGCCGGGATTGCTGGAAGGATTGGCGCAAGATTTTCGCAAGGCGCATCCGGGTGAAGATGTGCTGGCGCTTGCCGATTTTTTGTTCAAAGAAAAACGCCTGGCCGGTGCAGCAAAAAATGATTATTACAACCCGTTCAACAGCAACCTGGCGTTTGTGATCGAGCAGAAGCGCGGCATCCCGATCAGTCTTGCCTGCGTCTACATTCTGACCGCGGCCCGGCTGGGGTTTGCCGTGGAAGGCTGTAATCTCCCAGGGCATTTTCTGGCCAGGGCGGACAATGGCGGGCGTTATTTTTACGTGGACTGCTTCTCGGGAGGCCGCCTTTTGACTGAAAAAGCGGTTCTGGATCTCTACGAGGGCTCTACCTCGGACCTGAAATCAATTTTACATGCGCCGGCAGATGCTAAAACCATTGTGCGCCGTGTGTTAAGCAATCTTTCGCATGCGTATGACAAGCTCGAAGACGCCGAGAATAGCCGTTTTATGACCGAACTGCTCAAGCAGCAGCATGATCTGGCCGGGGAAGTCCCGGATTACTTTCCGGAAGAGCCGGGCCCCTCCGACCCGGCCGCCTGACCCGCCCACAATACCTTCAGTGGCATTCCTGCCCGTATTTTGCTAGAATACCGCCTCTTTTACCCCCACAAAGCGTTTAATTGATTGAAGGAATCGGTATCGATGAAAACACTGACTTTTCATAAAATGGTAGCTTCCGGCAATGACTTCATTGTTGTGGATAACCGCAGCCGTGCCGTGAAAGATCCGGCAGCGCTGGCGCGCGAACTGTGTCCGGTTCATACCTCGGTGGGAGCGGACGGTATTCTGCTTTATGAACCGTCGCGGCGCGGGGCTTTCAAAATGCGGATTGTCAATTCCGATGGGTCTGAAGCCGAAGCCTGCGGCAATGGTTTCCGCTGTATCGCTCTTTACGCCAGTAAAGTCCACAAACTGCCGGTGCGTTTCAGTTTTGAATCGCTGGCAGGCATCATTGAGGCGGAGGTGCTGCCAAATAACCGCGTGCGCGTGCAGCTGCCCGACCCCAAAGACCTGAAGATGGACGGAAACCTGACGGTGCTCGGAAACCGCCTGCATTATTCGTTTATCAACACCGGCGTTCCGCATACGGTTATTTTTACCGACGACCTTGAAAAAATGGATGTCAACGGTTTAGGCCGTGCGATTCGCCAGCACCCGGCTTTTAAGCCCAAGGGCACCAATGTCAATTTTGTAAAGGCGGAAGGTTCCGGCGGTGTGAAGGTGCGGACGTATGAACGCGGTGTCGAAGCTGAAACACTGGCCTGCGGCACGGGTTCAACGGCGTCTGCCATCATCAGCGCCATGATGGGTACGGTGCGGCCGCCCGTGGCTGTTACCACACGCGGCGGCGAAACGCTCTTCATCAATTTCCGCCGGGATGGCAAGAAAGTAAAAAAAGTTACGCTGGAAGGCGAAGCGCGCCTTGTTTTCGAAGGCAGCATCACGATTAAATAAACGCTCTGAATCTGCGGAGTTCCTGATTATGCCAGTTCCCAAAACTCAGTTTCAAGGTTCCATGGTCGCGCTCGTGACGCCGTTCAAAAACGGGAAGATCGACGAGAAGGCGCTCAAGGGCCTTTTGGATTTTCAACTTAAAAATAAAACCGATGTGCTCATCCCCTGCGGCACGACAGGGGAATCGGCCACGATGTCGCACGAAGAGCACCGCCGCATGATGTCGCTCGTGGTCGAGTATGTGAATGGCCGTGTGCCGGTGGTTTGCGGCGCCGGGTCCAACAACACCGAAGAAGCGCTGGGGCTGGTTCAACACGCTGAAAAAACCGGAGCAGACGGCGTGCTGGTCGTGACGCCGTATTACAACAAACCGACTCAGGAAGGTTTGTACCGCCACTACAGTTTTCTCGCCGCCAAAACTGATCTGCCGATCATTCTTTACAACGTGCCGGGCCGCACCGGCGTTTCACTGGCGCCCGAGACCGTGGCGCGTCTGGCGAAGATCCCAAACATTGTGGCCGTCAAGGAAGCCAGCGGCAGCCTGGCGCAGGTTGATAAAATTTTATCGCTTTGCGATATCGCCGTAATTTCAGGCGATGATGCGCTGACGCTGCCGATGATCGCGATCGGCGCGCGCGGCGTTATTTCCGTGACGGCGAACGTGGTGCCGGCGCGCGTGCGATCTCTCGTGCATAAGGCACTGGCCGGTGATTTCAAAGCGGCCTTGAAAGAGCACGCAGCTTTGCGCGAACTTTCCGAGGTTCTTTTTGTCGAGACCAATCCGATTCCCGTCAAAACGGCGGCGGCGCTGATGGGTTTGATTGAATTGGAATTCCGCCTGCCGCTTTGCGAAATGAAAGACGAAAATAAAAAGCGGGTCCGGCATGCGCTGAAAAATCTCGGGGTGAAAGTATGATCCGTTTAGCGGTCGCGGGTGCGGCAGGCCGGATGGGTAAGACGATTTTGGGCCTGGCGTTTAAAGATAAAAATATTCAGGTGACGGGCGCCCTGGAACAGGCCGGCAGTGCGGATGTGGGGCTGGATGCCGGGATTCTGGCCGGCGCCGGAGAATCCGGCATTGCCATTTCCGACAAGCCGGAGACCGCTTTGAAAAAAGCGGATGTCTTGATCGATTTTACGCATTTTTCAGCCACGCCGCGGCATCTTGAAACCGCCGTTAAATTCAAGACCGGCTATGTGGTCGGCACGACCGCTCTGCCGGCAGAAACACTGGCCAAACTGCGCGCCGCTTCAAAAAAAATTCCGGTGGTGCAATCGCCGAATATGAGTATCGGAGTCAATTTACTGCTCAAGCTTGCGGAGATAGCGGCCAAAGCGCTGGATGAAAGTTATGACATGGAAATCATGGAAATTCATCACCGGCACAAAAAAGATTCTCCGAGCGGAACCGCGATGAAACTGCTGGAAGTCGTGGCCGCGGCGCGCAAGCGCAATTTGTCCCGCGACGTGGTCTATGGCCGCGAAGGAGACATCGGTGCCCGCCCCCACGGCCAAATCGGAACGCTGGCACTGCGCGGCGGCGACGTGGTGGGCGACCACACGCTGTATTTTTTTGGCGATGGCGAGCGTATCGAATTGACTCATAAAGCATCTTCCCGCGAGGCCTTTGCCAAAGGGGCTCTCACGGCGGCAAAATTCATTGCCAAGCGAAAAAACGGGCTTTATGATATGGCGCAAGTCCTTGGGATTAGCTAACACGCACAAGTTTTTGCAGCGCTTTCGTTCCCGCATTCACTAAAACAAAATCTGCCGTTCATCGAAAGAACAACCACGCTCGAAATGGGCCTTATTTTTTTAAGCCTTAAGAAACTCAATTTCGTAAAGCCGCTTTTCAGGGTTTTTCTGCTCGCGCTCTGCCTTGGGTTATCCGGCATTCCGCAGGGTTTCAGCGACGATAAAAAAGATACGGCCAAGCAGCCGTCTGAGGAAGAAGACAT
>JAHFHB010000168.1:1405-5030 GCA_023247135.1 Candidatus Omnitrophota bacterium | reverse complement strand
CCCTTCGATTCAAAATAGCGCTTGAGCAATTCAAATTCAGGCACCGTGCGCACATTGTGCCAATCGACAATGGCGATATTGGGCGTCTCGTAACCGCCAAACTGTTCATAAGCCGCCAACAGCGCATCCAGCACGGCCTGCGAACGCGAGCGGCGTTGAATGTGGTACTCCTCGAAGAAGGCTTTCAGCGGTTCCTCGGCCAGCAGTAAATCTTCGATTTCATCCGTGTAGGCGGCTCCCACGGGTGAGTCGCAGTTAAATTCCAGCACCTTCAGGCTTTCCCCTTCCAGGATGGCGTTAAAGCGCGAAAATACCACGCTCTCGGAATATCCCGGGTTAATTTTAATCAGCCTTGCCGCATCCGGATGCACGCGAAACATCTGCGCCAGGTGCCCCTCTTCAAAATAAAGATGCGCAGCCATGTTGAGCGCCTGGCTGAGGCTGCGCGCCGCGCGCTTGACAAGATGCTCCTGCTTGGCGCTCATGAAATGGGGCTTGTAAAAGGTGGGGATGAGAAACCGGCCGTAACGAAAATTGCTTTTTTCGAGGCTTTCTAAAAAGGCGGGAATGGCTTTAACAACCTGGGCCTCGCGGGCCTTCAGGTACTCGTCATACGCGTGATCGAGATTTTGCAGCATAATGCGCCCGATAGACCTTGGCCATGGTTTCACCGATCACGGCAGGGCTGGGAACTACGGTCACGCCGGCTTGTTCAAGACAGCGGATTTTGTCAGACGCCTTACCGGAACCGCCGGAGATAATCGCGCCTGCATGCCCCATGCGTTTTCCCGGAGGCGCGGTTCCGCCGGCCACAAAAGCCACCACCGGCTTGGTCAGTTCCTTTTTAATAAATTGCGCCGCTTCTTCCTCGGCGCTGCCACCGATTTCACCGATCATCACGATCGCTTCGGTTTCCGGATCCAGCTCAAAAAGCCTGAGTGTGTCCACAAAAGACGTTCCCACCACCGGATCGCCGCCGATACCGATACAGGTCGACTGGCCTAGCCCAAGCTGTGTGAGCTGCCACACGGCTTCATAAGTCAACGTACCGCTGCGCGACACAACGCCAATGGGGCCCTTCTTGTGAATGTAGCCGGGCATGATGCCGATTTTAGTTTCATCCGGCGTAATCAGTCCGGGACAATTCGGGCCGATGAGAACGATATTTTCTTTGCGCGTCCAATGCACGATCTTCACCATGTCAAGTGCAGGAATACCTTCCGTAATGCAAATGATCAAACGAATACCGGCTTCGCCGGCTTCGCGAATAGCCGCAGGCGCGAATTTGGCGGGCACATAAATTACTGAGGCATTGGCCGAGGTCGTTTCAACGGCCTCTTTCACCGTATTAAAAACAGGAACCCCTAAAATACTTTGCCCGCCCTTCCCAGGCGTGACTCCGCCCACCACCTTCGTGCCGTACTCCAGCATTTTTTCGGTATGGAACGAACCGTGGGCGCCCGTAATTCCCTGCACGAGTAAACGCGTGTTACGGTCGGCAAGAATGCTCATGAAATCGCTCCCACAACTTTTTCAGCGGCCTCTTTAAATCCGGAAGCTGTGATGACTTTCAAATCAGAGTTGTCAAGAATCTCGCGGCCTTTCTCTACATTCGTGCCTTCCAGGCGCACCACCAAAGGGAGACTGCGGATTGCAACACCGGCGGCTTCCAGCTCCGTAACCGCGGCCAAAATCCCCTCCGCCACAACATCACAGCGCATAATACCGCCAAAGATATTTACCAGAATGGCTTTCACTCTCGGATCGCGTAAAATGATTTTAAAGGCCGCCGCGACTTTTTCCTTACCGGCTCCGCCGCCCACATCCAAAAAGTTGGCCGGTTCGCCGCCGGCATATTTGATGATGTCCATCGTCGCCATGGCCAGCCCGGCTCCGTTGACAATACAACCGATATTGCCGTCCAGCCCCACATAGCTCAAATCGATTTTACGCGCTTCCACTTCGCGCGAGTCTTCCTGGCTGGGGTCATACCAAGCGGCAATTTCAGGATGGCGGAAAAGCGCATTGTCATCAATGTTGACCTTGGCATCGATGGCGATCACCGAACCGTCTTTCATCACCGCCAGCGGATTGATTTCAACCAAAGACACGTCGCATTCCAGAAAGAGCCGCGCCATTGCCTGAAATATCTGCGCCAATTCAGCCGCAATTTTTGGATTGCTGTCAAGTTTCCCAGCCATGGCCAAAGCCGTATCCGCGTCAAAACCGGTTTCGACGGGAAAATGCTGCTTGAGAATTTTTTCGGGTTCGCGCTCGGCCACTTCTTCGATTTCCATGCCGCCGGCTTTGGAGATAATGAAACAGGGGTTGCAGGCACTGCGGTCGAGTACGATGCTGGCGTAATATTCGCGGGCAATTTCAGTCGTTGCCTCCACCAGCACTTGATGAACGGGTTTGCCTTCCGGCCCCGTCTGCGGCGTGACCAAATTCTTTTTAAGAATTTTTTCAGCCGCTGCGGCCGCTTCGTCAGGCGTGTTCACAAGCTTGATTCCGCCGCCCTTGCCGCGTCCGCCCGCATGCACCTGCGCCTTGACGACAAAATTACTGCCCGGCGTTGCCACTTTTTCCGCCGCCGCACGAGCTTCCTGGCTTGTGCGCGCCACCACACCCGTATTGACCGGTATCTGGTAACGTTTAAAAAGTTCTTTGGCCTGAAATTCGTGGATGTTCAAGAAAAAAACCTAGCGCCGTGACATGGGCACATAATGTTGATCCTTCGGCCCCGTATACACGGCCGAGGGACGGATCAAACGGTTATCGGAAAGCTGTTCAATGACATGCGCCGTCCACCCCGAAATACGGCTGGCGGCAAAAACCGTCGTAAAAAAATCGACCGGAAACCCCAGAAGGTAAAGCACCGAGGCCGAGAAGAAATCCACATTGCAGGGAATCTGCTTTCTGTCCCACATGACTTTTTCGACCCGGTTTGAAATCTCCATCCAGTGCTTGTCACCGGCTTTTTCACACATACGTTCGGCAATCGCACGAAACGCCGTGGCGCGCGGGTCTTGTTTTTTGTAAATACGGTGGCCGAACCCCATAACCTTTTTTTTGTGCGCCAGCAAATCTTCCACGTAAGCCACCGCACGATCCGGTGTGTTGATTTCCAAAATCATTTCCATGGCCCGTTGATTGGCGGAGCCGTGCAGATCGCCTTTCAAAGTTCCGATGGCAGACGTGATTCCCGAATACATGTCTGACTCCGTGGCCACCGTCACCCGGGCCGCAAAGGTTGAGGCGTTCAGACCGTGATCGGCCAGCAAAATCAAATACGCGTCAAGCGCCTTGGCCATTTCGGCTTCGGGCTTCTTGCCGTGCATCATGTAAAGAAAATTTTCGGCGTGGGAAAGTTTCAGGTCTGGCGCAATGGGCTCCTCGCCTTTACGGTAACGGTGGAACGCCGCGATCAGCGTGGGAAACTGCGCGGTCAGCTTGACGGCCTTGCGGCGGTTAGCTTCCAGATCACGCGAATCCGCTTCGCTGTCAAAAAGCGAGAGCATGGAAGCGAGCGTACGCAAGACCGCCATCGGATGCGCATTTTTTGGAAAAGTCCGGATCGCCGCAATAACCTCTTTTGGAATTCCGCGGTTCTTGGATAAAAGTT
>JAHFHB010000168.1:0-1395 GCA_023247135.1 Candidatus Omnitrophota bacterium | reverse complement strand
GTTCGTTAAACTGCGCAAGTTCCGTTGCCGCAGGCAGACGCCCGTACCAAAGCAAAAAGACGGTTTCTTCAAATGAGGAATTGGGCGTGAGCTCTTCAATGCAAATGCCGCGGTAGAAAAGACGGCTCTGCTCGCCGTCGACCAGACTCAGCGCGGTTTGGGCGGCGATGACCCCATCAAGGCCTTTGACGTATCCTGAGGCTTTGTCGTCACTTGAAGATGCTTGTGTCGGAGAGTTTGGCATAGACGCGTATTATACCTAAAACTTGAAAAGACGGCCATATTTTCCCGCCCGATGATCGCGGGCATAGCCCACATAGCGCATGGCCCAGGCTTTCAAATCGGAAATTTCCCGCCGTGTTAAATCGCGAACCCGCTTGGCCGGACGTCCAAAATAAAGTCCGCCCGCTTTCAATTTTTGCCCCTGTGTGACAAGACTGCCGGCGCCGAGCAGGACGCCATCGCCGATAGACGCCCCGTCCAGCACAATCGACCCCATCCCCACCAGGGCAATATCGCCCACAGTACAGGCATGCAGAATGACCTGATGCCCGACCGTAACATAATCTCCTAACCGGGTACCAAGATTCGATTCCACATGAATCACGCTTAAATCCTGAATATTGGAATAGCGACCTACGGAAATACTTTGGATGTCACCGCGCAGCACGCAGCCGGGCCAAACGCTGGAGTAATCTCCAATTTTGACTTTGCCAATGACCTGCGCCGAAGGATCAATAAAAACCTGGCGGCCGATTTTAGGAAGGATGGGTTTCATTTGTGGCTTAACAACTGCCGCAAGACATACTGCAAAATGCCACCATGCTGGTAGTAGGCCAGTTCCACAGGCGTGTCAATGCGGCAAATCACTTCAAAGGTTTTATGACCGGCCTTGACAGACATTTTCTTACCCGGCTCCACCGCGGCAAGCGCCTGCAAATCATAAAGCTCTTCGCCCGTAAGCCCTAACGTCTCACGGTTTTCACCTTCTTTAAACTGCAGCGGTAAAATCCCCATTCCGATCAGGTTGCTGCGGTGAATACGCTCAAAACTCTCCGCAATCACCGCACGAATACCAAGCAGCATGGGGCCTTTGGCTGCCCAATCACGCGAAGACCCCGTTCCGTATTCTTTGCCGGCAATCACGATCAAGGGAACGCCTTCGCCGCGGTATTTCTCCGAAGCATCAAAAATACTCAGCGTTTCTCCGCCGGGTAAATAGCGCGTCACGCCGCCTTCGACGCCAGGCACCAGTAAATTCTTGAGACGGATATTGGCAAACGTTCCACGCACCATCACTTCATGATTACCGCGTCGGGCCCCGTAAGAATTGAAATCAGCCGGTTGAACTCCGTGACTAATCAGATACTTGGCGGCCGGAGAATTTTTTGCAAT
>JAHFHB010000167.1 GCA_023247135.1 Candidatus Omnitrophota bacterium | reverse complement strand
TTGATCTATCGTTTTTGGGAAATTGGCGTCTTTGGTGAGTGACAATTGCAGAAGCGGCGTCAAATCAATAGCCGGTTCAATAGCCGGGGGTACAACCGTCAGATTCACAGCAGCCTTTGCGTCCGGGGACACTTTACTTAATTCATCCCCGGAATTTTCGAGACGGATGACCACGAGTTTTTCAGGATGGTCGAAAATCAGGCCGCGGCCGGGGATAAATGTAAAATATTTTTCGACACCGGGATTGTCGCGGGCAAACTCAGCGACCTGTCTCATAAAAGCGCTTACCGTGTTATTGAATATTCCCAGGCTCGATTCACGGAACGTAAAATGCAATACAGGCCGGCCAGTTTGGGCTTCTCTGGCAATGTGGAGGCTTGTTTCCTGCCGGTGAATGACGCCTAATTGAAATTGAATTCCTTTTTTGCTATTCGCCCTGCTCCTGATCCCACCACGAAAAAAATTGGGCTGAATTTCAAAATCAAAATAGGGTCCGGACGTTCTCAATGCCTGAGGAATCACAATGCGGCTGCTCGCATACAACGGCTTCGCGCCATGGATCGCAATCAACTGTTCCACGATTAGTACTTTTTGAGCTTGAGCCGCGCGCGACATCACGCCCACACGCCTCCCCCAATCAAAACGGTACGCCCCGGGATTAAACTCTGCACGGGCCGCCACTCGACGGATGTCAGCCCCTGCCAGATCCTTACTTCTGATATCAAAATCAGCACCCGCCAAAGCGTTTTGAACAGCCCTTCTCGAGAGTCTTTCATCCGGGCCATTATCATGCATGATTTTTAAAAGTTCCGCGGCATCCAGCGCGTCCTTGGGAATTTCCGGCAAGTCCGGGTGCGCATTCCCAGTCACAGCAGTGGGTGATGTTTTTTCCTCCGGGCGAATTACAATTTTTATTTCGGGAAAGTCGACAATCAAAATCTTGTTTTCCTCGTCATAGCGAACTTGCTCCTCAGTAAAGCCCGCTTCCCGAATGCTCTCTATTTCTGCTTCCATCGCCGGACTCCACTTATTCAGCACAAGGTAGACTTCCAGACGATCTTCAGGGTTTGTTTGTTTAAAATAAAGCTTCGCAACATCCCCGCGCTCTCCTGCCTTTACATCCATTCGGTGCGGGAATACGCCCGCGCCCTGCCCTTGCCGCGCACCGCTCTGCACAGTGAGCTCCGGACCAAGGATGACCAAGTCTTGGGATTCAGGAAATAAGTTCAACTCAACACCGTATTTTCCATCCTTAGCGGTTAAAGCCTTATCAATCCTTAATTGGACAGGCGGAGTAATAAGGTACATAAAGGCTTCACCGTTCACAGTAGCCCCGGCCATAAATCCTTTGTCAGAAGGCGATGGGAGGTCAAAGGGAGCAAGTGTTTCCGCCAAAACCGTGCCTGTCAGATAACGCCGAATGACGTCAAGGGCCTCACCCTTCGCGAAAGTTTCTTTCAGAAGGCCGCTGACTTCCACCGCATCCGGCGGAATAGCGGCGGCATCATTTTTTACAAGCAAGGTCACCGCATCTGGGGACACTTTACTTAATTCGCCTTGGGGATTAGGTATTGTGTCATCGAAATTAGGCACTCGATTCTCTTGTTCGCCCAAGGACAAATCTTCGAATTTGCGGATTGGCTGCAGGCCATGCGTTTTGACAAGAGCGGCCCATTTTTCTGAGCCGCGCTTGCCGTTCCCAAATGAGATTTTTTCTATGAAGCCCGTCTCTGAAATAGCCCAGGCATGATTGATCCGTTCGGTTTCATTCTTGATCTCGACAAAGCGCAGGGCTAAAACCCGAGCTCGCGTCTTTGGATCAGTGCCTTTGTAAACGCCTTCAAAAGATTCCACGTCACCGGAAATATCCATGGTTTCTCTGGGTAAAAACAAACCGGTGAATCTAAATGCGCCCATGACATTCACAAGGCCACGCAGGCCCACTTCGCCTTGCGGCATCGTTTTCTGAAATATAAGTTCATCGAGTCTTCTCTCCGCACCAAAGCGCCGCTCTTCCCGGCCATAGTCAAACTGCTCCACAAAAATCTGCCCGATGGCTTCAAAAGCGGGTGTCAGTGAATGTTTTTCAAGCCGGCTTTTATCCTCCGCTGTCAGATTCGTCGGCGAAGGAGAAGCGGCGATTTGTCTTGGGATTGCTTCTCCGCCAGAGGACGGATCCGCCGTAGGCGGAGTCGTAGGAACTCCTCGCAATGACGAATCAGGATCGGAGAAAATAAGTTCAAAGCGATCCCCTCGATCTACGCGGTAAGCTTTTAGTGAGATGGTCTTTTGGGTTGGCTCAATGACCGCAACGTTTTTAAGCCAGACCTGATCGGACGTGTCGTCGGCTGGGGAATAAATCTTGGTATACTCGTCAAACCGTTCCGTGGGCAGCCACACGCGAAAAACCTGATATTCTCCACGATCTTCTGGATTCACTGCTCCAAGGCCAGTCAGCTCTAGGGCCAGGACATCTTTGGCCTGAATGCCATAGGTTACATAACCAAGGTTGTTCCTGGCCGGCTTCGCGACTTTATCCTCGATAGACAGCATCATCGCCGGTAAACCGATGCGCAGGGCATAGTCGGCGGCGCCATCCCGTGACCTGGTAGGTGACAAATCATATTCTCCTGCCAATTTTCGATACTCGATCCCGGCGGACCCCACCCCCGCCCATGCGGGACTCCAACCCCAGTACCCTTTTTCCCATTCCGGAAGAAGAGCCGCCAACCGGGTCCCGGTCTCGGCAATGGATTCGGACGCCGTCTTGCGAACGACCCCGCTGGAAAGTCCCTGGCCGGCCTGAGCACTGCCCAATTGTGCGGCGAGTTTTGGCCAGAATAAATAGCGCTCTAACGATCGCGTGGGTGCCTTGAGCCCCAAAACCTCTGTCACCAAAAGCGACAAAAACACTTCGCTGACCTCCCCCCTCTGAAAAAGACTAAAAAATGCCCTGAGCGGCTCCAAGGATTGGACGCTAAGGGGTTCACCATTTTGCGGCAAAAGCTGCTCACTCTCACGCAGAGCCAAAAGCAACCCATCAGCAAACTCGGCAGAAGACATCGAACGCAAAGACTCCTCAGCAAGGTAAAGTCCATTCCCTCTTACGCTTTCTCTGGATGCAAAACCAAGCCCCCGCAGCAGTAGCCCTGCGAGCAAGTACCCCTCGCGATCTATCTTCTTTGCCAAGGAAAAATCCCCCTCGCGGGTGGTCTCCATGCTGATGAAAAACGCAGCCTCATCCTCCGCATCGTCAGCCTGATCATCGAGAAGTCTCTGCTCCTCTTCGACGAGGATCGCTTTAAAACGCTCAACCACCTTGGCCAATTGTTCAATCCGAGCTACGCGTTCCGCGACGCTAGTTTGGATCACCATATCGGTCTCGGAAGTCAGAATTATCTCAGCCGTTTGCTTGCGGGCTTGTCCGCCGTCTGTTTGGTGGGGACTTGAGGTCCCCATCTCCGCAGGGATTTCTGACGCAGCGATGCTCGGTTCAAAATTGATTTCGTAAAGCGGTGGCGTAGCGTCGGGATCAATGCCAAGTCCGGCGGGCCGGATATCGGCGAACTGACCGGGGTAAAAGCCACGCGAATCGGGATCTGGCAAAAGCTTGGCCTGTTCAAACTCCTGTTTTAAAATCCCTTGAAGGATCAGCGGAGTGCCGCTTCGTTCACTGCTTTCGCCAAAATCAAAGATTTTCCCAAGATAGCGCTTTGCAGGGAAGATTTCGCCGGCTGCGGGATTGTCAGGTTCAAATTCATTTTTGAGCGCTTTGCGAATCTTAAGTTCTGACTCAATACCTGTGCCCTGCGCCATTTGAATCTCAAAAATCCAGCTGTCTTTTTCGATAAAGAATGTGACTTCGTCTTTCAAGACCTCTTTTCCGCCAGCGTCATAAGTTCTCTTAATCACAAGACCCGGGAAGGCGGTTATTTCAGGGGTAAGGTTTGTCCGCATTTCGGATCGTAGGGGCGGGTTCATAACCCGCCCTTTGGCAAACGTTCCATGGGCCGGTTTAGAACCGGCCCCTACAAAAACATTCTTCGCACGCAGGGGCAATTCATGCCTGCTTCGCAGAGCCCCTACAAACGAGAAGGCGGCAATCTGCGTTGCTATGTTTCTCATTTCGCTGCGCGCGGTGGTGTCGCGCATGTCGAGAATGGCATTCGCGACCGCGGCAAAGCGCCTCTCACGCTCCGCCGCATCCGCAGGCGTCAGCGCAAACCGGTCAAAAAATGCGGCAAGCACATCTTCAGGAATTTCGCGGTCAAATCTCTGGATAAAAAACAGCACATTGCCCACTATCCAGGGGTCCGTAGCTTTCGACCCGGGAGTTTCGAGTTCCTCACCCCAAAGCCGTGAAATACCCCGTATAATTAGCTCCACAGTCACAGGATTTGCGACATTCATAATAAAATCATCTTCGGCTTCGGGGTTTTCATCAGTAACCTGGTCGTTCACGACTCTTATCCGCCTGTCGCCCCTGCGGAATCCAATATCTCGGCGGCTGGTGACCCTGGCCCAAACCTGAGGATCCTGAATGGTTAATTGCTGCCAATCGGGAATAAATACCAGCCCTGCGGCATAGGAAACTTCCTGAAAGTCTAATTTTTTTGGAGCAGGCGCTACACGAAGCACGCGCATCAGCCCGGCCTTTCCAGGCCCTTTAGGCACACCCGCAAAAATCGCCGTGCTGGCCGTTCCTGCCGTCGGGTCCTGCACACGCACAAAAGATCCGTAAGACGGAAAATCATCCGGGCTATTGACTCTGCGGCTTGAAAGCCTGCCTCGCATGCTTCTCATCAATGCATCGTAACCATCGTTAATCCGCCCAATCCGCTTCGCCAACTCTTTCTTATCGGACCATTGGTCAACCCAGGAGCGTTTGTCCAACTCCAAGATTTCAAGAACCTTTGCGGCATCCTTGTTCATTTCTTTGATCCGCATCCCCAACGCAGAGTCCCTTGGCAAATCTAGAATATCGGACGGCGAAGGTTCCGGCGTAGCAACAAGCGAAGCGGTGGATTCCGAGATTGCTTCGTCGTTCCCTTTGGGAACTCCTC
>JAHFHB010000166.1:1657-5067 GCA_023247135.1 Candidatus Omnitrophota bacterium | reverse complement strand
AATGCGGCCTGCGATCACGTTCTCGATTGCCTGGTGCGCGCGGGCGAGTCCGTGACGCGCCTGGGCCATCCTGCCCGCATGAAACCGGAGTTGAGGGATCACACCTTCAGCTTTCAGCTCGCCGCGCATCCTCTGGCAAAAATGATCGACGATCACAGTGCCAAACTCGAACGCCTGCTTACGCAAAAGGAGCGTAAGGATGAGCGTGGCGCGTTGTCGCGCGAGGATTCCCGCGAACTTTGGGACGAAATTAATTTTTTACGCGATGATATCCGCAAACTGCGCGCTGAAATTTTTCAGCAGGTCTGGAAATCCTCCGACATTGTGGTGGCCACACACACGGTTTGCGGCGATCCGCTGATCCGCGCTAAAACCTTTGACTGGGTCGTGATCGACGAAGCCACACAGGCGATTGAACCGGCCACCTGGATTCCGGCCATGGCTGCGGGCAAATTGATCTTAGCCGGAGATCACTGCCAGCTGCCGCCCACGGTTTTTTCGCCGCGGCGCGGGCCGGACAGTTTTCACCACACGCTGTTTGAACGCTTTCACGAACATCTGGAAGCGGGCGCCAAGCTGCGGCTTGAAACACAGTACCGCATGCACGAAAAAATCATGGGTTTTTCCTCGCGCGAGTTTTATGAGGGGAAATTGATCGCGGACGACAGCGCTAAAAACCGCGTGCTTGCCGATCTTCCCGGAGTGAAAGACTCCGAATTAACCCGCTTGCCGTTTGTGTTTTTGGACACGGCTGGATTGGGCTATGAAGAAAATTCGGAAGAAGGGACCCGCAGCCGCTACAACGAGCAGGAAGCCGTGCTGGCCGTTAAACTTTACCGGCAGCTGCTTGAGGCCGGCGTGCAGGCGGCGGATATTGCGCTGATCAGCCCCTACAGCGCGCAGGTGAAACTGCTGGCCAGTTTGATTCTGCAGGAGCGTGACGATTCTGACAGTGCGGCGGTTTCTGAAATCAACAGTATTGATTCTTTTCAGGGCCGCGAAAAAGAAGCGGTGATTGTTTCGCTGGTGCGCTCCAATCTGACGGGTGAAATGGGTTTTTTGGTGGATACGCGGCGTATGAATGTCGCGCTGACGCGCGCTAAACGCAAGCTCATCGTGATCGGGGACAGCGCGACGATTTCGAGCATTCCATTTTACGAGGATTTTATCCGCTACGCTGAATCGGTGGAGGGCTACCTCAGCGCGTGGGAGTTTGCGCAGTAGCGGGGTGGGGCAGGTTCATCGTTTGTCCAGTCTGTGTGCCGATGGTTCCCAGTTGATCCCACACACGCCGGAAAAGTTCTGTCTTGAAATGGCGCACTGGTTTTAAGCCTTGCCGGGTTGCCGCAAAGAGCCGGCCTTCATTCAGTAATTTCTGCAGAAGTTCCCAGCCGAGTTGCTCACGCGAAGTTGGCAGAATGGGCCAATGGATGCGAGGAAGAAACGGATCATGAATTGTATTTCGTAGGGAACAGGCATGCCTGTTCCCTACAACTGCAAACTCACACCCTTTCAGAAAATTTAAAATGCGCGTCGTGATGAAAAGCGTGTAAATATCTTCGCGGCTGAACTCTGGTGTTTCAATGGCCATGGCGGTCAGACGTGATTTAAATACGGCCGTTTCGTCCGCTGCCGGAAATCCGGCGGCGATGGGCGAATTCGGCGTCAAATAAAACATGGACGCTCCCAGCAGAACCGGCAGGCGCGCATTAAACACAAGCGTTTGAATCATGGATTCCAGCGTTTCATTGGGCAGGCCCAGGATTTGGTAAGAAACAATCTTGAATCCCAGCCGCGAAGCCTCTGCCACTACTTCGAGATATTTTTCAACCGTATGCGGGCGCTTGGTGGTTTCGCGCACCGTGGTGTCGGAAGAGACCAGCGCAAGATTAAGATGCGTGAAATGAGCCTGACGCATCAGCCGGAGCAGTTCAGAGTCGAGCGATAGATACGAAATGCCGTTCATGGCGACGAACTGAACGTCTCTGTCCGGAAACGCTTCGATCAGGCCCAGGCACAACGCTTTCATTTCGTCGCGATAATAAGTCAGGTTGTCATCCTCAAAGTCAAAAACGCGGATGCCCTCGGCATAACGGTTTTTAATTTCCGTCAACACCTGAACCGGCGAGCGGCGCCGGAAACGCAGGCCGAACGTTTGGTGGACGGAACAGAACGTGCAGCGGTGCGGGCAGCTGCGCGAGGTGATGATGAAAGACAGCGGTTTGCCTTCGTACAGATACCGGCCTGTGCCGAGCCCGGAAAAATCAGGCTCCGGAATTTCCTCGATCGGGTAGTTATCTTCCACCGGATTTAAAATGAGTGCGCCATCTTTTTTAAACCCGAGTCCCGGCACAGATTCGAAATGCCTGCCGTTTTGCAGGGTTTTGAGCAGTTCGACGAGGGCTTTCTCGCCTTCGCCCTTGATGACAAAATCCACGGCCGGATGCGCCAGCATTTGTTCGGGCATGGCCGAAACGTGAGAGCCTCCGAAGAGGATCGGCACGTTGAGCCGTGCTTTGATTGTTTCCGCAGCGCGCAGGGCTTCGCGGTAGTAGGGGGAGAAGAGGGATGAGATGCCGACGAGATCAGGCTTCTCGCGTGCAACTTCCTCGGCAATCACGTCAAACGGCGCTCCGAAATGAAAGTAATGACAGAATGTCGAAAACGGGCTTTTGTCGGGGTGCTCATAGTAGGTCTTGAGGTAGCGGAGTTCCGGCGGCAGGGGAAGGGTCCGGCGGCCCCAGCCCTGGTGATAATCTTTGAGCACGACTTCAACCGCAGGAAGATGTTTTTTAACCGCGGCTTTCAGGTAGCCCAGCCCGATGGGCTGAAGGCGGATACCGGTTTCATAGAAGTCCTGAACCGGCGGTTGAAGCAGCAGTAGTTTCATGGGCGTCATGCTAGCCCACACAGGCGGCAGGGTCAAGCGAGGCCGCGCCCCTTTCTGCTCCTTTCTGAATTTACTTGGTCAACAGCCTAACGTCTGATAGATTCAACGCTTATGGTCAAATTTGAAGAAATTTTCAGTGCATTTCTGGCGCATAAAAACCGTCTTAAAATGCTCAACGTGGCGACCTGCGATCTTGCCGGCAAGCCCAACGCGGTATCCAAAATGCTTGTCGATGTGATCGCGCCGAATCACGTTTATTATCTCGATTACCCGTTTACGCACACTTACGCCAATCTTCAGGCTAACCCGCAGATCTCTGTCTCTTTTATGGATGACACGAGTTTTACCGGTTATCGCCTGACGGGCAAGGCCCGCGTCCTCAAAAGCGGCGCAGATTTTAAAAATGCGAAGAGGCAGTGGGAAAAACGGCTCATCCGTTATGAAGCCGACCGCATGGTGCAGCGCATTACGGGCCATGCGTCCGCGCGTGATGCCGAAAATGCGCTCCCGCAGAATTATG
>JAHFHB010000166.1:0-1647 GCA_023247135.1 Candidatus Omnitrophota bacterium | reverse complement strand
CGGAAGGCGCGGTCATCAAGGCTGACCGCGCATTGCGCGCGGTGCATGGGCTGGCACCGCAGGCCGATGCCCGTGCGGCTTCTGCCGCCCTTCGGAAGCCCCTATGACCCTTCACGATTATACCTGCCCGGTGTGCAGTGAAAAATTTTCGCGGGATCTTGTGCGCTATCTCAGCCATATCAAACAGGAAATTTCCGTGAAAATTCGCGAGAACTATCCCGAATGGGACGACAAGCAGGGCATGTGCCAGGACTGCCATTCCTACTGGGGCAGTTGGTTTGACCGCATCAAGTAACGCAGTCTGGAGATTCAATGATTCAAAGTATGCACGAATGTATTTTGGATCTTGAGAAGCACGGGCAGCTCGTGCGTATTTCTCAGGAAGTGGATCCCGAGCTTGAGATGGCCGAGATCCACCGCCGTGTTTTTCAAGCGGGCGGGCCGGCCATTTTTTATGAACGCGTCAAAGGCAGCCCTTTTCCTGCGGTGTCCAATCTTTTCGGGACGATGGAGCGCGGGCGTTTTATTCTGCGCCGCACGCTTGAGAACGTCAAAAAACTGGTGCGTCTCAAAGCGGAGCCGGCTGAATTTTTAAAACATCCCGCGGATTTATGGGGGGCCGCGCGTGCGGCGCTGAACGCCCTGCCGCTGAAAGTTTCTTCAGGACCGGTTCTTTTCAACGAGACGAAAATTGGCCTTCTGCCTCAAATCAAGTGCTGGCCCAAAGACGGCGGCGCTTTTATGCTTTTGCCGCAGGTTTTCACTGAGCATCCTGATCGACCCGGCATTTTGCATTCCAATCTCGGCATGTACCGTATTCAAATGTCGGGCAATCGCTATGAACCGGATCGCGAAATCGGCCTGCATTACCAGATCCGCCGCGACATCGGCATTCATCATGCGGCCGCGATCCAGAAAGGGGAGCCGCTCAAAGTCAGCGTTTTTATCGGGGGCCCGCCGGCGCATACGTTTGCGGCCGTGATGTATCTGCCCGAGGGGCTTTCCGAATTAAGTTTTGCGGGTGCGCTGGCCGGCCGGAATTTCCGCTACGCCCGCAAAGACGCGCATGTGATTTCAACGGAGGCTGATTTTGTGATCACCGGCACCGTGGAGCCCGGCCGGACTCTGCCGGAAGGACCGTTCGGCGATCATCTGGGGTATTACAGCCTGCAGCATGAATTTCCGGTGCTGCGTGTGGATAAAGTGTATCACCGGCGGGACGCGATTTGGCCGTTTACGGTGGTCGGCCGTCCGCCGCAGGAAGATTCCACGTTTGGTAAATTGATTCAGGAAATTGCCGCGCCCATGCTGCCCAAAGAAATTCCCGGCGTGAAGTCGGTGCATGCGGTCGATGCTTCCGGCGTGCATCCGCTCATGCTGGCCATCGGCAGCGAGCGCTACACGCCTTATGCCGAGTGCGGGCCGCAGGAAATTCTCACGCAGGCGCACGCGCTTTTGGGGTATGGCCCCTGTTCGCTGGCCAAGTATTTATGGATTGCGGCCGGGGAAGATGAGCCGCTTTTAAATGTGCAGGATACCGCCGCTTTTTTGCGCCATGTGCTTCAGCGCGTGGATTGGCGGCGCGACCTGCATTTCCAGACCAGCACGACAATCGATACGCTGGATTATTCGGGCACGGGACTGAAC
>JAHFHB010000165.1 GCA_023247135.1 Candidatus Omnitrophota bacterium | reverse complement strand
GGTCGATGTGCAGGCGCTTGATTGCGATTTTTATGCGTTTTCCGGCCATAAAATGTTCGGGCCCACCGGGATCGGCGTGCTTTACGGCAAGGCAGCCTGGCTGGAAAAACTTCCGCCTTACCAGGGCGGCGGCGACATGATCCTGAGCGTGACGTTTGAGAAAACAACCTACAACGAACTGCCCTACAAGTTTGAGGCGGGCACTCCGCACATTGTCGGCGTGATCGCACTCGGCGCCGCGGTGGATTATTTGACCGGTGTGGGGCTTGAGCGCATTCAGCGCTATGAATCCGACCTGTTGACCTATGCCACAGAGTCCTTGCAGAAGGTTGAAGGTTTGCGAATCGTCGGACAGGCCCAGGCAAAGGCGGCTGTCGTTTCTTTTGTGCTGGGCGCGGCGCATGCGCACGATATCGGGACGATTTTGGACCGCGAGGGCATTGCGATCCGGGCCGGGCACCATTGCGCGATGCCGGTCATGGATTTTTTTAAAGTGCCGGCTACGGCCCGCGCGTCATTCGCTTTTTACAACACGCGCGCGGAAGTGGATCTTTTGGTCCGCGCTTTGAAAAAAGTGCAGGAGGTTTTTCGCTGATGTCCGATCTGCGTGAACTTTACCAGGAAGTGATTCTGGATCACAATAAAAGCCCGCGCAATTTTCACGCGCTGCCTGCGCCGGCTTCAAAGTCGGAGGGCTACAATCCGCTTTGCGGCGACCGGTTGAATTTGTATCTCCTGCTGGAGGACGGCTGCGTCAAGGACATTGCTTTTGAAGGTTCGGGCTGCGCGATTTCAAAAGCCTCTGCTTCGCTGATGACGGCCGCGGTCAAGGGCAAATCCGTGCGTGAGGCGGAAGCGTTGTTTGAAAAATTTCACCGGGTTGTTTCGGGCAAGGGGAGCGAAGAAGATTTGAAATCGCTGGGGTCCCTGGCGTCGCTGGCCGGAGTTTCGGAATTTCCCGCGCGCGTGAAGTGCGCGACGCTTTGCTGGCACACGCTGCATTCAGGGCTTGAACACAAAAATACGACCGCGACTTCCGAGTAAGGAGTTTTTTATGAGCACCTCCCAGGAATTTCAGACGAGCCGCGAAGTGGCGGGAACCATGATTCCCAGCGGACAAAAAACCAGCGTGCCCGCCGGAACGGGCGTACGCATCGTACAGGCGCTGGGCGGAAGTTACACCGTGCTGACGCAGGACGGCTACATGGTGCGCATTGAAGGCACGGATGGAGATGCCATCGGCCAGGCCAAACTCGAAGGGCCGAAGCTGGAAGGCATGTCCTTTGAGGATCAGGTCTGGGCTCAGATGAAGACCTGCTACGACCCGGAAATTCCCGTCAACATTGTTGATCTTGGGTTGATTTACGAGTGCCACATTTCCGATTTTCCGGAAGGCGGGCATCGCGTGGAAGTGAAAATGACGCTGACGGCGCCGGGCTGCGGCATGGGCGATGTGTTGAGCGCCGAAGTCACGCGCAAACTGCAGACGCTTCCCGAATGCAAGGACGCGAAGGTAGAGTTGGTGTGGAGTCCGCCCTGGGATCGCGGTAAAATGTCGGATGCGGCAAAACTTAAACTTGGAATGTTTTAAATCTGCGAAAAAAACCACAGCCGATTCGCATGCTGAACAAACCTCTGCACATCCTCAAAAATGAACCGCGCGAAGGGCCGGGGCTTTTTGAAACGGAACTGATCCGCCTGGGGGTTCCGTTTCAACTGGTGGACCTCAAAAAAGGCGGCAAGTTTCCCAAGCCCGAGGATACTTCGGCGCTGATCGTGCTGGGCGGGCCTGACAGCGCGAATGACCGCAGTGCGCTTATGCGTGCGGAACTGGTGCAGGTTAAAGCGGCGGTGGAGGCCGGCACGCCGTATTTGGGAATCTGCCTGGGATTGCAAGTGCTCGTGAAAGCGCTGGGCGGTACGGTGAAGCAAAGCCCGGTGAAAGAAGTGGGCTTTCGTAATCTCGCAGGCCGCGCGTACGAAATTGAACTGACGATGGAAGGCCTCAAAGACCCGCTTTTCCGGGGCATGACGCGCCGGCATATGCGGGTTTTTCAGCTGCACGGCGAAACCGTCCAACTGACGAAAGAAATGACGCTGCTTGGGGTTTCGCCCGAAGTACCGAATCAGGTGGTGCGGGTGCGCCCCGGGGCCTGGGGTTTTCAATGTCATTTTGAATTGACGGACGGGTTGCTGGAGGAATGGTTGCGCGAAGACGCAGATCTGCGTAAACTGAATGCACGCCAGCTGAGCGCTGAGTTTAAGGAAATTCACGAGGAATACAAAATGACCGGACGCCGTATTATTCACAACTTTTTAGAATTTGCCGGACTTCTGCTTCCCGAGCCCGTTGCGCCGGATTTGCGTAAGGCGAAAAAACGCACATGAAAATCGCAGAAATTTACCGCCGTCAGCGCCCGGCCATTTCTTTTGAATTTTTCCCGCCTAAGACGGATGAAGCGGAACAGAAACTTTTTGAGACGGTGGAAACGCTGCGGCCGCTCAAGCCAGCGTTTGTCTCCGTGACTTATGGGGCGATGGGCTCCACGCGTTCCAACACGCTGCGAATTGTCGAACAGATCAAAAGCAAAACGGGCATTGAGACAGCGGCGCATCTTACTTGCGTGGCTCATTCACAGCAGGAAATCGAACAGATTCTGGAAAATCTCTCGCAGCGCGGCATCGAAAATATTGTGGCGTTACGCGGCGACGCGCCGAAGGGCGAGTCCGAGTTTCGCCCGCCTGTGGATGGGTTTCGGCATGCTGCCGAGTTAGTGCGGTTTATCAAAAGCCACCCCAGGTTTGGCAGCCGTTTTTCTTTGGCGGTGGCGGGTTACCCCGAAGGCCATCTGGAGTGCCGCGATAAAAAGAAAGATTTGGAGCATTTGAAGCATAAAGTGGATCAGGGCGCGGACATCGTGATCACCCAGCTTTTTTTTGAAAACCGGGAATATTTCGATTTTGTGGAGCGTGCGCATGCTGCGGGAATCCGGATTCCGATCGTGCCCGGAATTATGCCGGTCACGCATGCGGCTCAGATCAAGCGTTTTGCGGAAATGTGCGGCTGCGTGATTCCGCGTGAAATGGAAGCGGGACTCGCCGGCCTTGACAACCATCCGGAAGCCGCCGAGAATTACGGCATTGAGTACGCGACGCGGCAATGCAGGGAATTGCTCGACGCCGGCGTACCGGGACTGCATTTTTACACTTTGAATAAATCGCGGGCCACCCTGCAAATTTACCGGCGGTTGGAGTTATCCCGATGAGTACCGAGGATCAAATCAAAGTCTTTACGCTCGAAGAGGCCGAGAAACTTTTGCCGACGCTGACCTGTTTGATTCAGCGCCTGCACCTGATTCGCGACGAGATTTCCAAACTGGAAGTCGATATCGACGCGCTTGAGCTCGTGGGAGCTAAGGACAAGCCTTCGCCTGACCTGGAACGGCAGGTCGAAATTTATAACCAGGCCGTGACCCAGTTTTATGAAATGGTGGATGAAATCCATGCTCTGGGCTGCTATCTGAAGGACGTGGACGCGGGCCTGATTGATTTTTATGCAATGCGGGCGGGCAAAGTCGTCTACCTCTGCTGGAAGCTGGGGGAGCCCCGCGTTGCTCATTGGCACGCGGTCGGCGAGGGCTATGGCTCCCGGGAGCCCCTCAACCCGGACCCGACCTAAAAAAGTTGTTGAGCCCGGCCTTTCCGGCCTATATAATACCCCGCTTAAATTAAGTCTTTCAAAGTAGTTACCGTATGGATCATCTCCGAACGCCCCGTTTTATCGCTTCGGCCCAGACCGGCTGGCTTTTGAAAGTTTCAAAAACAACACGAAAACATGCCTTTACCAAGGCCGCATTCTGCTTTAAGAATGCGCTAAGCGATGACGCAAATTCCTAAGGAGGAACCTTACTTGTCTCAGCTGAACTTAAAACAATTGCTTGAAGCCGGGGTCCATTTCGGACATCAAACCCAGCGCTGGAATCCCAAAATGAAGAAGTATATTTTCGGGGAGCGCAACGGGATTTACATCATTAATCTTGAGCTGACGCTCGCCTGTCTTAAAAACGCGCTTGAATTCATCAGGAAAACCGTCGCCGAGGGGCAGAGCGTGCTTTTCGTAGGCACGAAGAAACAGGCCCAGGCGTCTATTCTGGAATCCTCACAGGCCTGCGGCATGCCTTACGTGCATGAACGCTGGCTGGGCGGCATGCTGACCAACTTCAACACCATCCGCAAATCGATCGATCGTCTGGATGCCATTGACCGCATGGAAAAAGACGGCAGTTTTGCGTATGTGACCAAAAAAGAAGTCGGCAGCCTGCGCAAGGAACGCGAAAAAATCAGTAAAAACATGACGGGCATCCGAAACATGAAGAAACATCCGGGCGCCGTGTTCATCATCGATTCCAAGAAAGAGGAAATCGCGGTGAAAGAAGCCGTGAAGCTCGGCATTCCCGTCATCGCCATTCTGGATACTAATTGCGACCCGACTCTGGTGAATTATCCGGTGCCGGGCAACGACGACGCTATCCGCGCGATCAAGTTGTTCTGCGGGGCGGTGGCTTCGGCCGTTCAGGAAGGGCGGACTTTGTTTGAACAACATGCCGCCGATAAAGTGGCGGCGACTGAGGCGGCTGCTCTTGCACAGGCTGCCGAAGTGGCTGCTGCCGCCGCGGTGCCGGTCAGCGATGAAGTCGTGATCGACACGGAAGTTGTTTTACAAAAGGCCGGTCTGGCTGAAGAGGACGAGGAACGCCTGCTGAAAAGCGCCGAAGATGAGCGCAAAGCGGCGCCTGTCCGCAAGCAGACCAAAAGCTAAACTTTTATCCAGCGCCCGCAACTCAAGCGCTTACCAGAAAGAGGACTTTGTGGCTATGACTGTCAATGAAACCAACTTCAAAACAGATTTGATTAAGCTCCGGCAGCTCACGGGTGCCGGCGTCAGCGATTGCAACTCCGCACTGAAAGAAGCGCAGGGGAACCTTAAAGCCGCCCAGGATATCATCCGCAAAAAGGGCCTCGATATTGCCAAGAAAAAGTCCTCGCGCGAAGCGAAAGAGGGGGCTTTGATC
>JAHFHB010000164.1:2498-5127 GCA_023247135.1 Candidatus Omnitrophota bacterium | reverse complement strand
TGACGGATGGCCTTTTTGTTTAAAAAAAGACGAAAGTTCCTGCGGAAAGTACTTCTGGGCGCCACGGTCTTGGTGCTGGGGCTGGTGATTCTGTCTGTGCTCTCGATGCTTTTCGATCGTTTCGCTCCCCATGATTCGCTTTTCAGAGAACCTTTCTATCCCGTCCTGACCATGGTGCTTTTATTTGTACTGGCCTTCAAGCCGCTCGAAAAATTTTACGCCACGCTTTTCGAGCGTTATTTTTTTCGCAAGAAAAATTACGCGCACATCGTGCTGATGAATCTTACGGACGAGCTGGAGATGGTGCTGGACCTGGATGAACTGGCCAACATGGTTGTCAATACATTCGGCGAAGTTCTTCAATTGAAAACAGTGGCGCTGCTTGTCCCGACCGGAGAGCAGGAGGGTTTTGAGGTGGCTTCCGCCTTCGGCTGGCACGTTTCCGATTACCGCCGGCTGCGTCTGGACTGGAGCGCGCCGCTTGCGGCCTTGGTGCGTACCAGCGGCCCGCATGTGCTTGTGCGCAATCAAGTCATCCAGGCGTTCTCGTGGCAGGAAGCCAGCCGGCTCGTCTATGATTTCGATTTGATCCGTGCGGGCTGGGTCATTCCGCTCTTTGCCAAGGAGGAATTGACAGGCCTTTTAGTTTTTTCGGCCCAGCGCCCTGACCGGGTTTTCGACGAATCTGATTTCCATTTCTTCCGGGAATTCGGCCGGAGAATTGCGAAAAGTATCCGGAATGCGGCCCGCGTCGAACGTTTGAAAAAGCTCAATATTGAATTGCAAGACAGCCAGTCTCAGATGGTTCAAAACACCAAGCTCACTGCGATTGAACAGCTGGCCACCGGCATTGCCCATGAAATTCATAACCCGCTGACCATTATTTCGGGCAAGGCCCAGGTTTTGCTGCTGCAGCGCGACAAATTCCCGATCGATCCGCGGATTGAAGACGTGCTGAAAACCATAGTGAAGCAAACCAAGCGCGCGGCCGATATTACGAGAAAGCTCCTCATGTTTTCGCAAGGGTCGGGCCTTTCTGCCGAAAAGCTCGACATTCCGCAGGTGCTCGAAGATACACTGGCGCTCGTTTCCTACCAGACTTCGCTGGACGGAATTAAAATCACGCGACACGTCAGCCCCGAGCTGCCGTCCTTTTACGGAAATATTCATGAGCTGCGCGAAGCTTTTCTGAATCTGGTGTTGAATGCCGTGCAGGCCATCGGCACGGAAGGTGAAATTCAGATCGCGACGCATTACGATGCGCAGGATCGCTTGATTGAAGTGCGAATTGCCGATACGGGCAAAGGCATTCTGGAAGAGAACATCGACAAGGTTTTCAATCCTTTTTTTACTACGCGGCACAATGCGCTGGGCTTGGGGTTGTTTGTCACGAAACAGATTGTGCATCATTACGGCGGGGCAATCCGGGTCGAGAGCGAGCCGGCAGGTTTGGCAGAAACCCACGACGCGGTTTAATTCGGACGGGCGTTCCTGGCGAATATCGGACAGGCACTGGACGCAACAGACGGGGAGGATGAGGTATGAAGCGCTTACTGGTGGTCGATGATGAAAGTGAAATTTGTGATTTCCTCAAAATGTTTTTTGAAGACCGCGGATTTACGGTGGCGACGGCGAATTCGGGCCAGAAAGCCCTGGATTTGCTTGACAAGGTAAAGCCGCACGTGATTTTGCTGGATATTCATATGCCGGCCATGGACGGTTTGGCGGCCTTGCGCGAGATCAAAAAGGGATTTCCGGATGCCAAGGTGATTATGGTGACAGCCATTGAAACTCGCGACAAAATCGAAGAAGCCATGCGCCTGGGGGCCGACAATTACATCACGAAGCCGCTCAGTCTGGACTACCTCGAAAAAGACGTGCAGGAAAAAGTAGCCCAGTTGGCCAAAAGCGGTAAAATGACCGAGTCTGTTTAAGGCGTCTCATCCCTAGTCAAATCAACCTGTTGCAGTATTTTTTTTAAGGAGTTTTACCTGCCTTTTTTGCCCCATGTCAGCCTTTGCGGCAATTTGCTCAAAAGGGTTGCTTCCGGAGGATTCTTCGGTATAATGGCACCTTCTTTGCGGCGTCTTAGATCCAAAGAAGGAGCTTTTGAGTGAAGTCTCTTGACAAAAAAAATCTGGACCGTTTTAAACAGCTGCTTGTTGAAACCCGCACCAAGATTGCCGGGAACCTCCAGCATCTTGAAAGCGACAGCCTGAACACGAGCGCGCGTGATGCCGCGGGCGACCTTTCGGGCTATTCGCTGCACATGGCGGATCAGGCGACGGATAATTTTGACCGTGAGTTCACTCTCGGGTTGGCTTCAACGGAACAGAAGCTTCTGAATTTGATTGAATCCGCGCTACGCAAAATTGAAGACAAAACCTATGGCGCCTGCGAAAACTGTAAAAAACCGATTCCTCAAAAGCGGCTCTTGGCGATGCCTTTTGCGCCGCTCTGCATAAAATGTCAGGAAATCGAGGAGAAAGAACCACGGGCTTAGCCCTGTTTTATCTCTTCGCCCTCAGCTTCACCGCCCTGGACCAGCTCTCTAAACTTTGGATCCTTAGAACCCTTGCGCCTGAGGAAAGCCGCGTGGTGGTTCCCGGAATCTTTCATCTCACGCTGG
>JAHFHB010000164.1:0-2488 GCA_023247135.1 Candidatus Omnitrophota bacterium | reverse complement strand
CATCGCTTTTGGGTTGCTGGGCCACTTGAAGGATGATCTTTTCCTGGCCATCACCGTCAGCATTGCGCTTTTAGGCGTGTGGGGCCGGCGTGTCTGGATCGCTTCCGCGGGACCAAAAGGGCTGCGGCGTTTTTTTCAATGGGAATGCCTGGCGGTGGCGATGATTTTCGGGGGAGCCCTCGGGAATTGGATCGACCGGGTGCGCGTCGGGGCGGTCATTGATTTTCTGGATTTCCGGATCTGGCCCGTTTTTAATGTGGCGGATTCTGCGATTACCGTGGGCGTGGTGCTTTATTTTGTTGCGTACCTGCGTCGAGACACCAAAATGCCAGAAGGGGAAACGTGATGATGCCCGTGCTCCTGACTTTGGGGTCATTTAAAATCTACACGTACGGTACGCTGATCGCAGCAGGGGTTTGGCTGGCCATTCGCGGGATGCGTCAGCGGGCGCATGGCAACGCGTTTCTTAAAGAAGATCAGATTTATGACATGGTTTTTACGGTGCTGGCGACAGGATTTTTGGGGGCGCGGATTTTTTATGTGGCACAGCATGCGGACTGGTATCTCGCAAAGCCGCTGGAGATTCTGGCGTTTTGGCAGGGCGGCCTTATTTTTTACGGAGGCTACCCGCTCGGAGTTTTAGCCCTTTTTGCCTATTACAAAGTTCAGAAAATTCCCGCGGCGGAGGGTTTTGATTTTCTGGTGCCGTACGTGGCGCTGGTTCAGGGTTTCGGCCGCATCGGTTGTTTTTTAAACGGTTGCTGTTATGGCGGGCCCTGCAGCCTCCCCTGGGCCGTCACGTTTCCCCAGTCCGGCGGGCCTGCACATCCGGCTCAGCTTTACGAAGCCTTCTTTGATTTTGCGCTGTACTACCTGCTTCTTTGGCTTGCCGCCCGAAGGAAATTTCCATGGGCGGTGACGCTGGCTTACTTTTTTCTTTATGCCGCGGGCCGGTTTCTGGTCGAGTTTGTGAGAACGGACAATCCGGGCTGGCTGCTCACCTGGAACCAATGGATCAGTCTGGCCGTGGCGGCGCTTGCCGCAGTTTTTTATTTTTTCTTGAACCGAAGACAGAACCGTTTTTCATAAAGGATCGCTTGTTGTGAAGCATCAAAAAATTCTGGTAAAGGAAGATTTGCTGGACGAGCGGCTGGATGTGTATCTTGTTGGGCGCACGGAAAAAAATATTTCCCGCTCCCACCTTAAAAAACTCATCGATGGGGGCGCGATTCACGTCAACGGCCGCAAAGTCGCGCCGCATTATGCCGTCAAGCCCGGCGATCAGATCGATATCGAATGGCTTGAGGCGGAACCGGAAGGCAACCGGCCTGAGAATATTCCTCTCGACATTCTTTATGAGGATGAAGACGTGATCGCGGTCAATAAACCGGCCGGCATGGTGGTGCATCCGGCCAATGGCAACTGGCATCATACGCTGGTCAATGCCCTGCTCTTTCACACCAAGCACCTTTCAGCGGCGGGGGGCGAGGAGCGGCCCGGCATTGTGCACCGGCTGGACAAAGACACCTCCGGTGTGTTGATCATCGCCAAAAACAATGCGGCCCATCGCGACCTGGCCCGGCAGTTTAAGGAACACTCCATCGGCAGGATTTATCATGCGCTTGTCCGCGGCGTCGTTCAGCACGACGAGGGCTATTGCGAGGAGCCGGTGGGGCGGGCGTTTATCAATAAAAAGAAAATCATGATCAAACCCTCCGGCGGCAAGGATGCGGCGACGGATTACAAAGTCTTACGCCGTTTCAAACAGGCCACTTTACTGGAAGTTTCTCCAAGGACCGGCCGCACGCATCAAATCCGGGTGCACATGCAGCACATCGGGCATCCGGTGCTGGGCGATACGCTTTATGGGATTACCTCGCCGCTTATTTCGCGCCAGGCCTTGCATGCGGCGGAGCTCACCATTTGCCATCCCCAGACCGGAGAGGTCATGACTTTTTCTAGTCCGCTTCCGAAAGACATGCAGCGCCTGATCGAACAGCTTGAATCCCAGCCTTGAGTGCCCTATAATAACCTAACCTCTTACCTCACAAGAAGTTGCCGGCTGTAAGCGGCACTGGCCCCGGGAGGCTGTACGTGAGTGCCCTGCTTGAATGTAAAAGTCGCGTAAGGCTCTTTCTTGAGATGATCAAGATCGAGCACTCGTTATTCGCCCTGCCGTTCGCCTATCTCGGCCTTTTTCTGGCCGCCAAAGGATTCCCTGGTTTTCGTATTTTTTCCATTGTGACACTGGCCATGGTTAGTTTTCGTACGTTCGCGATGGCGTTTAACCGGCTTGCCGACCGGCAGATCGATGCGCGCAATTTTCGCACGCGCGAACGCGCGCTTCCGGCCGGAAAATTGCGGGCGTCTTTTGTAGGAGGCGCCGCGGTTTTCTCGCTGGCTGTTTTTATTGCCAGCACCGCTCAACTGCCGCCGCTTTGTCTGAAACTTGTGCCGGTTCCCATCGCGCTGGCCGTGTTCTATTCGT
>JAHFHB010000163.1:3351-5132 GCA_023247135.1 Candidatus Omnitrophota bacterium | reverse complement strand
GGGATTCGCGGCAGCCGCACCAGGCGGTTCTTTTGGCTTCGGTGATTTCGACGACTATTGGAGACTTGCCGATGGCTTTGGTTTTGTGACTGCCATCGCAGTAGGGCTGGTTGGCGGATTTGCCGCAGGCGCACCAGGCTTTACGCCCCGGGGTTTCATCTCTGACATAAGGCGCCTTTTGTATACCGCTCATGGTCTGTCTCCTTGTGTGATGGGTGATGGTGCCAGGCACCTTCTGAGGGGACAGGCATCCATCGATGAAATATGCCAGATATCATACCCGATATCGGGCATAGATTCCCGCCAAAAGATTGCGGGAATTATCACATTAAGCTTGCAGATACGGGACGGCGTCCGGTTCTCCGCGCAATGACGGGTAAATAATTTGTCGCAACCTTTGAAATCGTGTTTAGAATTTTCCGGTGAGGCGTACAAACGGACCGTGGCTGTTATAGTTGTTCGTCTTGCGCAGATCGTCATCGAAATCGGTGAAGTTGTACCCGGCGCCAAGCCGCACGTATTCGTAAAACTCGCGGTTGATTTCGATCAGCGCCCCGTGTTTCATGGCCTCGGAGCCGCCCCACTGGAAAAGCCCGCGGTATTCGAGCGCAACATCCCACTTGCGCGTCACGTGAACATTAAACCGTTCGGCGAATAAGAAGTAAGTCATGGCCAAAGGCCCGGATTCCGACGTGCTGAAAATCCCCCGCTTCGCCGCCAGCTTCTGCACCAGTCCAAGGTGTTTAAAGAGATCATAAGCGATATCCACGGCAACGATATGCGCGCGTTCCTTGGTCTGAAGCCCGGTGTAAAGATCGCTCGCAAATTGCAGATCGTTGGCCAAATCGCGCGTGTACGTGTAACGTGCAAGAATGTTGAGCTTGTCATTATCCACCGGGCGGTAAGCGAACCCATTCGTGAATTCCGTGAAATCCGCCGGCAGATCATGCGGATTAGAGAAAATGGTTTTCCCGTAATCAAGGCGGCTTGAAACCGTAAGACTCGGCGTAAATTTATATTCCACAAAATTACGCGAAACCCATTGCCAGAGCTTGAGCACGTCAGAATCGCGCCGGACCTCAAGGCGCGTCCCCGCCTTAAGCTTGTCGTGGTCCGAGTAGGAAAGCGAACCTGCCGTAGTGGTGATGCTGTTGGGCCGGACCTGGGAGTTTGCGGAGGAAACGTCAAGGGCCCGGGTCGTCGCTTCCTTGAGCTGCCGGCGCTCGAATTTCAAATCGTAATTGAAATTTCCAAGCTCGCCCAGTACGCCTTCAAGCCCCGTGCTGTCGGCATAGCCTTCCTGCCCGGAGTAGGTTGAAAAATCGCGTTCATTGTAAACCCGGCTGCGCTGAAACACAGGCGCGGAACTGCCAATCACGGTTGCAACGGGCTCGCTTCCGATGTTACGGCTGGATTGGCGGACACTGGCATAACTGCGCGCGCCGTTTGAGTGGCTTTTTTCAAAGCCAAGATAGGTGGAATCGCCGAGATTGCCCACCATTTCTTCGATGTATCCGTAAAAACCCTTCAGCATTTCGTAACGCAATCCGCCGCCGAACTGGTTGTTGGATTTTCCGTTGATCGTGGTCTGCGCCTTGACATACGTAAGCAATTTGTCATTGATGTGATACCCGAATTTTCCCACAAGCGCATTGTCGTTCTGGACTTCCGAAATCAGCGTGGGAATGACATTGGAGGTAGGAATATCGGCCCGGTGGCGCTGATATTCCGCCTGGGCCAGCCAGCGGCCATCGTCGTAGAGCGCCTGCGCGGTATGGGCG
>JAHFHB010000163.1:0-3341 GCA_023247135.1 Candidatus Omnitrophota bacterium | reverse complement strand
CGCCGTAATCTTCGTAGGGTCCGGCCACGTGATTATCCACAAACGGAAGGAGCTTGTCCGCCACGGTGTTCTGATCGTAACGATACCTGACGCGCGCATAATCGCTGAGCTTGTATGTTGCGGAAACCCCGTACTTTTTAAACCCTTCCTGGCTGCGGATGTGATCATTTGAGAATCCGCCCTCCACACCCTGCAGGAATCCGGCCAATTCAAGATTCTTGATGGGCTTGGACTCCCCTTTGACCACGTAAGCGCCTTCACGCGGCCGCGTGGCCTGCCCGTGTAAAAGGCTCTGATCGCCGAAACTTAAACCTCCGTTGTAAGAAACCGAATTCTCCGTTTGCTGCCCGCCGTAAGATTCCGCGTATTCCGTGAAAAGGCGCGTGTTGCGTCCAATCTTCAGCTGGCCGTCAATACCGCGCAAATCGTAACGCTGGGCACCGCGCATTTCTTCAACGTAAGTCGCGCCCACGCGCACATGGTCGCCCATATGGGTAAAACCACGGATCCCGTCGTTGCGGTTTTCAAGCGTGTCCGGATCCGCTTCGAATTCATAATCCACGATCAGGTAAACCGGGTTTCCGTCCAGAATATCCAGCGACGAAAGCGTGTCGGACGAGGCCACGGAAGAAAGCGGTTTGGTCAAAAGAATCCGGCCGTCCTGATCGTCGATGTCGTAGTCCACGCCCGCAAGCAGATCCCGGCTTGAGACCGCGATGTCTTGAATCTTGTCGCGCACTTCCACCCGGATTTTTTCGCTGCCCTGCACGACCCTGCGGTTACGCAGGTAGTAAAGCGTGCCGCCGGTCGCCATAAATTCGTTATGGTCCGCACGGTTGGCCGATTTGCTTGAAAAAACCGTGACGCCGCGCACAGCGTCACCGTAAGCCGTAGTCTTGGTGGTTTCGAAATGCCCTTTCAAGCCGGAAAGAGAGCGGTTGTAAGTCGCCAGCTCCGTGTCGGTAAAATCCGTCTGGAAGGACCCGTAGCGGATGAAGGACCGGTCCATCTCGATCACAAGATAAAGCCGGCCGGTCGTATTCTGCGTTTCGTAATCGCGCGTGGAGTCATCGCCGTAAACAGGATAATAATTTTTCTCATCCAGATTTTTAAAAAGCGCCGAGCGTTTGTCATCCGTATCGTAATGCGACTTCACCAGGAAACGCCCCTTGATCTTGCCTTTCAAATAATAGGAAACACGGCCATCCGTGTAAATTCCGCGTTTGTACTGTTTATCCTCTCCGGGAGTCTGGATGTTGCCATCCGTAAAATGGACGCCGCCCTCGCCTTCGGAAAGGGCCACCATGAAAAACGTGCTGTCTTTGACTTTGACCGTTTCATGGTAAGACGTGGTTTCGCCCTCGGGGCTCGTCGCCTGTACTAAAATTTCCTTTTCGCCGGGGCTGGCATAAACTTCGGTTTGAAAATTTCCCGTACGCGGATCGACGGGCACCGGGTATTGATTGACAAGGACTTTGTAATCGGGTTTTGTCTTGCCCTGGATCCGGATCGTGGGCTTGGCTACCATGGGAATCGAAGATTTACCATCTTTAAAAAGATTGAAATCCCCGACGCTCGGGAAACTTACCGGCGCATTCGCTAAATGATCCGGTTCATTCTTGGAAACGACGCGGAAGAAATGCAGCGGCGACCAGTCCTGCCGGCCGGATTTATCCTCCACCTTCAACTGGTACGAGTACATGCCGGGCTTGATCAAAAGACCGCTTTCCGTCTGCCCGGCCCAGCGCACTTCGGAAGGCGGCGCGCCCACGCCGAACCCGATCCAGACTTCACGGCCCAGCTCGTCGCGGATTTCAAGCAGCCAGCGTTTTAAAAAATCGGGGTAATTATTTTCAAGGCGGAAAAGGGCCTCGCGCTCCAAAACCCCCAAACCGGTCTTGAGGATTTCAGGATCCATAGCCACTTCCAGTTTAGGCCGGCTGGTATCCAGCCCCTGGGTCACCCGCACGCTGAGGTCTTTTTGAAATTCCTGCGGAATTTTGGAGGGCGGCATAAAAACCGCAAAGTTGGCTTTATTCAAAATGCCTTCGGTGGTATTGATGACATACGCCTCTTCGCTCACAAACTCCGTGCCCTCCGGCAGCGTATGACCGTCGATTTTTACCACGTGCCTCCCGGTTTTGACCGCCGGAATGCTGTAGCGGCCATGCTCGTCTGTGACCACAACCACGCCATCTTCGGTTGCAAGCCGCACCCACGGCACGCCCTGCTCCCCGGCATCCTGCACACCGTTTTTGTTGCTGTCCTGAAAAACCTTCCCAATAATCGTGCCCTGGGTAAAAAGCGGATCTTCTTCGATAATCAAGCGCACGCGGCGCGACCCGGAAAGATTTGAACCATTGAAAATTTTTAAATCAATTTCGTAGTCTTTGCCCGGCTGGGCACCCTGGCTGACCAGAATCTGACTGCTGAGCCGCACGGTTCGTCCGGCGGCCACAGATCCGACATTGACAAACCCGCTGGAAGTCAGCGGAACTTTATTGCCATCGAGAATCACGCCTTCGGGCATGACATCCAGCCCGGCCGGCACCGTGATGAAATAGCTGACATTGCTTAACGTATCGCCCGTCTGATTCACGAAAGACGCTAAAAGGGCCACCACATCGCCAGGCGCCGCGTGGTGTTTGGAAAGCGTCACGGTTAATTCAGCAGGATTGACCGCGGCCACCACGCTGTCAAAAATAGTACTGCCCGCACCGTTGGCATCTAAAACAAAGGCCGCCCGCCGCGCGCCTTTGGGTGCCACGCCGCTGATCGTAAACCGGACATACCCCCCGCCTGCCGGCGCATTGCCGGTGTTGATGCGGGCGGATTCAATCGTCTCAAAGGTTTCATCCGATCCGTCGATGTTCACCCGCTTCCATTCCAGTTTCATTCTTCCACCGCTTGCGGCAAGAATGCTGGATTCCGCCAGAGCCGAAAATGAAACGAAATCGCCTTCGTGAATATTGTCCGTCAACTGGAAGGTAAATGTACCTGCGGGAATGCGCAGAGCAAACCCGCCCGCAGGAACGGCCGTAAAACCAAGCCCGACCGCGGTGGCCGAACTGACGCGTACGGCCCCGTTCGTGGCGTCCCAATTTCCGTAATTGGTGCCTCCAATGTCCTCTTCAAAGCTACCGTTGCCAATGGCGGGACTGGCCCAAAGAACACGCGCTCCGCCAACGGCCAGGCACAGAAAAACCACGGCTGCGGCGAACACTGTTTTTTTACGACGGGAAAACAAGATCAATATCTCCTGCTGGAAAAACTCACTCCGAAACGCAGATCCCATTTTTCGGCGGTCTCGACGTCATTGCGAATCTTGTAATTATGCAGGG
>JAHFHB010000162.1 GCA_023247135.1 Candidatus Omnitrophota bacterium | reverse complement strand
TGTGTAGAACTTGGATCGTCTGACGGAATAAAGGATGTAAGAAATAAGATATTTTTGCTCGCCTCAGCCCCCGCTGAGGCATAAGCGGCTTTAGAATTAACCCGTAAAGAAGGCGGTAATGCCATCGACATTGAAGTATCCTTCGGTCCCCGCCACTCCACAGTGACTGTTTCTGGCCCCTCTGACTTTGTCATCGTGTCCTTATAATCAAAAGTCGCGACCGCAGGGGCCCCACCATTTTTAAACCGGTAACCGGCATTGACGAACAGTTGCAATATCTCGGGCATGGTTTTTGCGGTCGCTTCATTCGCCAAACCCGTCCCTGCATTTTGATTTGTGGCGGGCACCGGGTTTTGCAAGCGAATGACGAATTTAAAATCGCCCTTTTTAATGATCATTCCCTGGCCTTCAACGTAGCGGATAAAGTCCGCGGGTAATCCACTGGCTGAATCCATTTGCTTTTGCACGAAGTACAGCCAGCGCTCTGCGATTTCTTTTTCGCTCACATTGTCTACGGTGAAATAAATTTCACGGCGGGTACTGCCCGGCGGCGCCACGATGTGCAAAGCGGCGATACCAGCGTTATCCGTCAGCAAGGTTTGGATATTCCAGTAGGTTATTTCATTACCCGCTTCAACGCTGTAAATGTCCAATCGTGTTTTTGATATAAAATTGCTATCCGGTAAAAAGTTACCCCCGTAAAATTTTAAAAATAACGGTTCTCCTGTTTGATCGGTGCCGATCTGGATACTGTAAGTAAAATCCGGTGTTTTCCGGTCGGCATCGAATAAAAACCGCCACTGCTCCGAGGGCCTTTGTTCCCGCGCATTGATTCTCACGATTTCGGGAGATTCGAATCTAAAGACAGACGCATACGCGGTCTGACTCAGAAGCTGCTGAATCGGTGCGGCCTCGAAACCACGGGCAGTATCCGTCCGGTCGACAAAAACAGTGGCATTCACAGCCTCGGGCGGAATCGCAAAATCGCTCTCGGTCAGTACGGCAGTTGCACCCAAAATATCCAGGGCGGCTTTAGAAGCCGCCCCTACATCAGAGGGGGAAGCCCCTACATTTGTATCCTGCACCTCACCGCTCGCCGCTTCACGCTCGCCGCTATCTTCCACGCCCTCTTTCACGAATTGAAGCCAGCTGGGCTTTTTGCCGGGGTTGTCCTCTGGGCCAATAGTGTTCGGATGCAGATTCAAAATGCCGCGTCGCAGGGCTTCCGCGTGCTGACTTCGAGACAATACACCTTTGTCAAGCATCAGTGCCGCAAGCTGGTCAAAAAATTCAGGGATTACCGTTGCCGTGGTTACCTTTTCACCCAGTTCGAGGCCCTTCAAAACTTCACCGGGCATCTCGATCGTGAATTTGCGTTGGAAAGAACGGCGGGCATCCGCCACACTCCGATCCATCCTCAACGTCAGCACGGTAGTGTCGATCTCACTCATGTAGTCCAGAGACAGAATCGGTTCATCGTCCACTTTCCTTTTCCAGAACCAGTAGTAGGCCGCGTCATCTTTGCGCAGGCCAAAAGAGTGCTGGGCCCGGCCGCTGCGCCCGCGCGTATCTGTATGGTAGATCTGATATGAAAAGTCCTCGCTATAGGACGTAGACGCTCCCGTTTGCGCCATCGGCTTCCAGCGTTGGATGCGCGCTTCCCGCGTTTCCACAGGCCGCGGGGTATCGGCCCCTTTAAAATTCGTCAGGATACTTTCTCCACCCGCTTCAGCAGCTTGCGGACCGGGCGCAGGCGGACGAGGGGCTTTGCGCTCATAGCTGACGATCATGGCATGGGCCAGCAGTTCCTGACGGATATGCTTGGGTTCAAGATCGAAATCAAGCCGGCCAGGCCCCAGCCTCTCGATTTCTACAATGGGATGACGATCCCGAACTGAGCGCGCTCGCCCCATTTCGCCGGAGAGACTAGATTTTGCTTTCATCGTGTCGTAGTCGCCGGGAGGATGAATCGTGATTCGAAAAGCCGGTGTCGTAATCACAACCACTTCCTCACCTAAAGGAAGTACCGACTTAGTAACCTGAAAGACCTTGGCAAAGACCGCAGACGATAGTTCCTGAATTAAATCAAGGGCAACTCCCGGCCCGCGCTCACCGGGTTTAAGCAGACGGTAGTTTTCAGGATAGTCAAACGTAATGCGGGCCTTGCCGCCGATTTTCAAAATACGCGCAATCTCAGAAAGGCTTTCATACGGCGCCCCCGAATGAGCCGCGTTAAATTTGCTGAATACAAAGTCGGCGCTGCCGGTGGCATAATCCAGAAAAAGCAGATCGCCCTCGGCAATCTCAAGGCCATCTTTGGGATCATCAAAACGCACCAGGCTTTGGCCCTCCGCTGTGACGTTCTCGATCCCCATGTCCTTGACGCCCTTGACAAATTTACCGGCTCCGGCGCCCACATCCACCACCGAAACTTCACCCGTACGGGCTTTGGCCTCTAGCTCGGAACGAATCTGTCCTGGGACCATGCCAAAGACCTGTTCATATTCGGGCACACCGTCTTTGAATTTGAAATACGAGTCTTTGATGATCGCTTTTTCAGCGAGATCCAGCAGCTCCATAATCTGCGGCATGATAAAAGCCTTTTGAATCAATGCATCCATCACTTCTCTGAGCGACTCATCCTCGTCGGATTGTTTGGCTTTGCGCGCGAGGTTTTTGATCTCGTCATTACTAAAACCTCGTGCCGCCAAAATCCGGCGAAAGCTCTCATAAGCGGCCAACGCGCCCTCATGTTCGATCTCATGCCAAACGTAATCATGCCGCGGCATTTCACGGCTGACGTTTGAAAGCTTGACCGGTTTGAGGCTGTAGAATTTGGCAAGGGATCCCCCTTCAGCCCGCACCCGGCGCCGAGCGTCCTCACTTGGGAAAACTGTCGCTGTGGCTCTACCTCTCAAATAGCCTGCGCCATCAGCCTCGTTATTTTTTTGCAAATCGTCCTGTGCCCATGCAACAAAGGACAAACTGCTGTAGGGGTCCTTGCCGACATAAAGATAATTCTGTTTTTCAAGTTCGTATTCTTCAAATTCGCTGCCACCCGGGCCTTTGGCCACAATCATGCCGGCATCGACGTCAAAGGTCAGGCGCCACGAGGCGTCGGGAAGCGCGATCTCGTCTTTAAGCGGGGTGTCAGCGCTTTGTACCACGTTGTAGTAGAAATCATCCACCAGCACCGTGCGGATCACGATCCATTTTTGTTCCGGGGTGAGCACATTAAAATCCTTACCAATGACGCTCTCCCAAAGCCGTTCAAACTCGCGCTCGTAAGGGGTCCGTTCCACTTCCGTGAGAGAGGCATCGGGACCGTCTTGCGGGCCTTCACCCTCCGGGGATGACGGGACGCCATCAGCGGCACGTACATCCCTGTCCCTGCCATCCGGCAGGGGCGGAGACGAAGCAGCCGCACCCGTGCCGAATGAAATTTCAAAATCAAGACCGTCCACCCCAGCCTCAAAGCTATAAAATTGGCCGCGCCAGGTGTCTGTCACGGAGGCAGGCAGATTTTTCGTTAAAAAGTCTTTCAATGACCCCACAAGCGCAATCTGCAAGGGCACTTGCTCATTAATTTTGAAGGCTTGTCCCCCCCGGTACCGGAAGCTGACCAGCGGTGCGGCTTCTGCCGTGCGTGGTTCCGGACCACCCTTAAAAATGGCTGCGTCGGTAAAATCCTGCGCCGTTCGCCTGTCGTAATCCAGTTCCAGTTCGTAAATGTCATCGCCTGATTTAAAATACATGCGAATCCGTTCGCGCACCACTTCCACCGTTCCGGGTAATGCGAATTGCGTGACGCGGAACCCGCCGACTTCCTGGTTGCCTATCACGTCAAGCTCAGTGTTTTCCTTGGGGGAAACGCGCATCTCGGAGCGAGGCTCCGCCGAGACCCTAGTTGTGCCGGGACTCCGCTCCAGGCGCATCTCGGATCTCTTTTTCTGAGCTTGTTTGAGCGCCTCCAAAAATTTGAGATTCACAGGCTTATACTCCTGCTTGGGGCCAGAATCCGCAGACTTTTCCTCTGCGGGACTTTCGGAGCCTGGAAAAACCAGTGAAAGCGTATCGCCCGTTTCGTTGCCATCTTCATCCACGAGCGGAATGCTCGTTAGATTGCTCCAGCCGGCTGTCCTCAACCCCTCGATCACTGCATCCGAAATGCGCGTGAGACTAAAATAAAAATGGATAAGTCCCTTGCCCGCATCAGGAAGCTGTAGGAATTCAAATGAACCACTGATCATACTCGTGATCATACTCGACTTTTTCTCAAACTGGATATCCACAGTGCGCCCCCCACTATCAAGTTCGAGTGTCAGCGGATGCGGTTCTTGTCCCGCCTGCAAATTTTTTATTTTGAATTCAAATTTTGCATGCGCGCTCAATTGAGAAGGCGGAAAGTATTGAAAGGACTGCCCCAGTTTTTCCAGTTTTTCAGGTTCGCCGTCCGCGGCAGGGGCATAATCTTCGCGCGCCTGAAAATAATCGCGCATGGCGTCCGGATCGCGCAGTTCCACGGTATCTCCGGTCAGCGCGGCGTCCGGGCTTTCCGGCGGCGTACTGTCTCCGGCACCTTGATCGGGAGGTGAAGCAGAGTCATCTTCACCCGCGTTGGCAATGGCCCGCGCCAAATCGTCTAGCACGCCGTTTAAGTCATCAAACCACTCGGCAAGCCCGCCTTCATCGAGCGGTGGATGCCCAAGGTCATTTGAGAAGCGGTTCACCTGCGTTTCAATGACCGCCTGAAGCGGGTCGCTGACCTCCTGCGTAATCTGGAGTTCCGCGCGCTGTTCTCTTCCGACCTGCGCATTAAAACTATCGACAGTGTGATAAACCTGCCGGACCTGCGTATCCAACACCTGCTTCATCATCAACACACGCGCCAGGATCAGATTGATTTTCTTCAGCTGCTCCATGGGAATAGGCGCTTCTTCATCACGGCTATTGTCACGCAGCATGGCTTCCACGGCCGAAAGCATGTCTTTGTACTGAATCAGGTATTTCGCCAAAAGCGCACGGATATTTGCAAAGTTCTTGCCGAAGATTTTTTCGAGCCAGCGGATATAAACCGCCAGCGCCCGTTTGGTGCCTGCCGCCGCATGCGCCGTCTTGAGCGCCTGGCCCGCCGCGGCCAAATC
>JAHFHB010000161.1 GCA_023247135.1 Candidatus Omnitrophota bacterium | reverse complement strand
TTGCCCAAAAACCGTGGCTGCGCAGTCTTTTTGCCTGGGGCGGGCTCTACACGATCCGGCCGGTCTTTCCGCTGCAGTATCTGCTTCTGCGCGAATTGTCGGATTGTCAAAGCATCCTGGATTTAGGCTGCGGCAGGCATTCGTTCGTGCCTATCGTGCCTTCAAACATTCATACGGTGGGGGTGGAGCTTTTCAAGCCGCATTACGAGGAAGCCGTGAAGAAGGGCCGGCATGCGGAGTACATCAACGAGGATATTACGAAAGTGGCGTTCGGGGATAATCGCTTTGACGCCGTGGTGATGCTGGATGTGATCGAACATCTTGACCGTGAGGCCGGCGAAGCGCTGATCGCAAAAATGGAACGCTGGGCGCGTAAGAAGGTGGTGATTTTTACGCCGAACGGATTCCTGCATCAGCATGAATACGACGGCAATCCTCTGCTTGAACACCGCTCCGGCTGGACGGCTGAAGAATTCAAGCGGCGAGGCTATCGTGTGTACGGCGTCCGCGGATTTAAAACTCTGCGGGGGGAAGATCATCACCACGACCATGATCACGAAGAGGAAGATCACGGGCCTTCGTTGCGGGAACAGTTGGCGGATTTGACGCAGATTGTTTCTTATCACTTTCCAGAAAAAGCCTTTCAGATTTTTTGCGTCAAAGACCTGGACAAGGCTAGCATCGCGTCATTCCCGCCTTTGAGCGGTGTCAAAGACGGTCATGCGCAATGCCGCTAGCCTTGCGTCATTCCCGGCGAGATTGCCCGCCGCAGGCGGGTGAAGCGAGACCGTGAATCTGCGCATACATAATGGACTTCTGACCTGCACAAAGGATTTTTGCGGTAGGGGCGGGTTCATAACCCGCCCGGACACATCGGAACTAGGGGGCCGGTTTAGAACCGGCCCCTACAAAATCTTACGAAGATGGAATGTGTGAAGATGAATAAAGTCCCGAAAATTACGCTTATTATTCTGAACTGGAAAAAGACCGAGGACACGCTGGAGTGTCTGCGGAACGCCGTTGCGTTGAAGGATCCTCATCTTGAGATCCTGCTGGTAGACAATCACTCCGGCGACGGCATTTGTGAGCGCGTGCGGCGTGATTTCCCGGCCGTGGTTCTTCTGGAAAATCCTGGCAATCTCGGTTATGCCGGGGGTAATAATGCCGGAATCCGCATGGCGCTTGAGCGGGGCGCCGATTATGTTTTTATTTTGAATAACGATGCGGCTGTTGCGGACGGCTGCCTGGCTGCTTTGCGCGGCTGGGCCCTGAGACATCCGGACGCCGGCATTTTAGCGCCCAAAGTTTTAACGTGGAACGACCGTTCCCGTATCAATTCGCTGGGGACGCAGATGGATTGGCTGCGCTTGCGGCCCAAACTTTCCCGATACGGGCAGCGGGACGACCCGGCCAAAACGGAACCGTTTATTCAGCAAATTCTTATGGGCTGTGCGCTGTTCGTTTCAAAAGAAACAATTGCGAAAATCGGAATGCTGGATGAACGTTTTTTTCTGATTCATGAAGACGCGGATTGGTGCCTGCGCGCCGAAGAAGCCGGGCTTCAAAACTGGGTCGTGCCGCTGGCCGTGGTATTTCACAAGGAATCCAAAAGCCTGAGTGAGGTGCCGGCGCTGAGCCACTACTACAGTGTGCGGAATTTTTTTCTGCTGGCGGTCCTGCACGCCGGATTTTTTGACCTGCTGGCCGTGACCGCCGGCGGTTTAGGAATGGCCTTGAAGAGTCTGGCGGCACTTCTGTTTGGGGAAGGCCCGGCGCGGGGAAAAGGCCATGTTTTTTTCTCGGCCTTCGGGGATTTTGTGCGCAGCCGGTTTGGAAAATGCGAAAGGACTTTCGGTTAAATGATGAGCGTCACCGCTGCGCTGATTACGAAAAATGAAGAAATGAATATCGGCCCTTGTCTCAAGACGCTCGATTGGGCCGATGAAATCGTGGTGGTGGACAGCGGCAGCACCGATACAACGATTGACCGCGCGCGGGCGTTGGGAGCGAAAGTTGTGCAGTCTGCCTTTGTGGATTTCGCGGCGCAAAAAAACCGTGCGCTTCAAGAGGCCTCAAAAGACTGGGTTTTTTTCATCGATGCCGATGAGCGCGTCACGCCCGAACTGGCAGGCCGTATTCGGCAAATCGTGAAGGCGGATGAGCGCACTGCGGTGTATGCGGTCAAACGCAACAGCTATCTCTTTGGCCGGCTTTTTAGATACACGGGCACTCAGGACGATTTTCCCGTCCGGCTGCTTCCGCGCACGCTGGCCAGGTTTGAACAGCCGGTGCATGAAATCGTCGCGACCGCCTTGCCGGTTCGGAAGATTGCTGAGCCCCTGATGCATCACAGCACACGCGACCTCAAACAATATTTTTCAAAAATGGATCATTACCTGGCGCTCGAGATGCAGGCGATGAAGCTCAAGGAAAAGCGGGTTGCGTGGTGGGACCCTTGGCTGCGCGCGCCCGCCAGGTTTCTGATGCTTTATTTTGTGAAATTAGGTTTTTTAGACGGAATTCAGGGATTTTTGTTTTCGGCTCTTTCAGGCTATTACGATTACCGCAAATACGAAATGTTCTTTTGTCTCTCGCGCCGGAGCCCGGCATGATGCGGATCGGAATCGACGCGCAAGCTGCCACAGGGCAGTTGACGGGACTGGGCACCTACACGAAGCATTTGATTGCGGCACTAACCGGCCAGTCTGAAATTCCTGCTGTTTTCACAAAGCCGCCTTTTGAATTTCATTTTTACGCGGATGAGCGCTATGGCACGAATACGCCCAGCCGGATTTATTGGGAAAACTGGGTTTTGCCGCAGCGGATCAAAAAAGACGGGCTGCAGCTTCTGCACGTGCCTGCCTTTGCCCCGGCGATGTTTCCGCGAATGAAGACCGTGGTGACGGCCCATGATTTGATCGGCATGCTTTTCCCGAACCAGATCGGACGCGCCAGCCGTTTTTATTGGGGGCGCTGGCTGCCAGCCGCATTGAAACGGGCTGACGCGCTGATCGCCGATTCTGAAAGCACCAGGCGGGATTTGATCGAGCACCTGCGTGTGCCGGAGCGCAAAATTACGGTGATCTATCCGTCCGGGCATGAGGGCTTTACGGCATCGGTTTCTGCGCAGATGCTTGCGCAGGTCAAGACGAAACACGGCCTCGACACGCCGTATTTCCTTTTTGTCGGCACGATTGAACCGCGCAAGAATTTATCACGAGTGATCGGTGCGGTTGAGAGGCTTAAGAAATCTGGTAAAGCCGGCGGGGCCCGGCTCGTGGTGGTGGGCTCAAAGCAGTTTGCCCACGGTGCTTTTTTTCAACAGCTTGGGAAATCCATGAGCGGGGCCATGGATGAAATTATTTTTACGGGTTATGTCACTCGCGCGGAACTCAACAGCCTCTACTGCGGTGCGGCGGCGCTGGTTTATCCGTCGCTTTACGAAGGTTTCGGCATCCCCATTCTGGAAGCGCTCGGCTCCGGCTGTCCGGTGATTACGGCCAACGTCAGTTCAACGCCGGAAGTCGCGGGGGAGGCGGCGCTGCAGGTCGATCCGCTAGATGAAAGCCAGATCGCGGCGGCCATGGAGCGCATGCTTTCCGATGCGTCTTTGCGCCAGAAGTTAAAACGGGCCGGCGCTGAACAGATTAAAAAATTTTCCTGGGAAAAAACCGCGCAGCAAACACTCCAAGTTTACAAGACCTTACTTGTCTAAATGCCAAACTCAAATTTGTCATTCTGAGATGCCTGCATCCTGCGGAGCAGATGCAGGACAGCGAAGAATCCCGTGAGATCCTTCTTCGTCCTGTGACCTGCTACGCAGGCACAGGCGAATCAGGATGACATATTTTTCTTGCTTAGGTGGGCTTCCGGGCTGCGAAGACGGGATCGTCAAGATCCCGCGAGAGTGCCGGAAGCATTGAGCTTCCGGCCTGCGAGGATGACTTGGCCGGCAAGATTGGGGAAATAGTCGCCGCCGAAAGCGGCGATTTTTTTTAGCCACTTTGGGATCAGCGGATGGTGCATGGGCAGGGGCAGATTACAGCCCGCATAATCAAGCACTTCAAAACCTGCTTCCTGAACCTGCGCCTTAAAAACGGGCGCGGTATAAAAGCGGATATGCCCCGCGCCGCCCGCGCGGTATTCCGCGTTTCTCGGATACGCTCCAAACAACATCCGGATGCGATTTGACAGGCTGGCCATGTTTGGAATACTCATGACAAGGGTTCCGCCCGGACGCAGGACGCGTTTGATTTCCTTGAGGAAGAGGTCCGTGTCGTAGACGTGTTCAATGATTTCGGCGGCGATCACGGTGTCAAAAAATCCGTCTTCAAAAGGGAAGCCTTTTTCCAAATCCACGCTCTGTGTTTTCACGCCGCGCTGGTTGGCCCGTTCGCCGGCCTCAAGATTGCCCTCAAGCCCGTAGACCTCGCGTTCAGTCAGAAACTGCGAGGCCAGCATGCCGTCCCAACAGCCAACGTCCAGCAGGCGGCCTTTGGAATTGCCAGAAAAGCGGTGCACGGCGCGAATAATTTTATGATAGTAAAGTTTGTCCAGGTCGATCTGGTAGGCCTGGTAGGACGCTTTTCTGGCGTAAACGTGTTCTTTGGTTTCCATGGGGCGCTTAGTATACAATGACCTTCTTTGCGCCGCTAAACCATTTTTGATAGGATGCTCACCATGCGTAAAACCGAATGTGACTACCTTGTGATCGGGGCTGGCATCCTCGGCAGTTCCGTCGCGCGGGCGCTGGCCCATAAAACGAAATCCCGCATCATCGTCCTTGAAAAGGAATCTTCTTTCGGCGCTCATGCCAGCGGGCGCAACAGCGGAGTGATCCATTCGGGCATTAACCAGAAGCCGGGATCGCTCAAGGGCGAAATGTGCGTGAAGGGCAGCCGCCTTTTGCGTGATTACTGCCGCGAAAAAAATGTGCCCATGCAGGCATGCGGAACGCTGGTGATTGCCCGCGATGAGCGCGAAAGCGCGGTGCTGCAAGAGTTATCGGAGATGGGCCGTCAATGCGGCGTCGAGGATTTGCGCCTGCTCACAGGGGAGGAGCTGCGTGCGCGCGAACCGCTGGCCCTGGGCCGCGAAGCTTTATTCTCACCTTCAGGTGCCGTCGTGGATTCCCGCAGACTGCTTGAAACCGTGA
>JAHFHB010000160.1 GCA_023247135.1 Candidatus Omnitrophota bacterium | reverse complement strand
TTAGGGTCAAGCAGTTTCAAACTGCCGGCACAAGCGTTACGGGGATTGGCAAAGGGTTCTTCGCCTTTTTCTTCCTTCTCTGCATTAATTTTCAAAAACTGACTGCGTGGAATAAAAGCTTCACCGCGGACTTCAAGCACCTTGGGAACCTTGCCTTTCCAGACCGATCCGGGGACGGGGATTTTAAGCGGAATAGAGCGGATCGTTTTGATGTTTTCGGTGATGTCGTCGCCGGTTTCACCGTTGCCGCGGGTCGCGCCCAGAACCAGCAAACCGTTTTCATAGCGCAGCGCAATCGAAACACCGTCGATCTTTTCTTCGGCCAGATACTCCACTTCAGCGGACGCCCCGAAAAGATCTTTCTGTCCGGTAAGATCGGTCTTCGCGAGGCCTTTATGCACGCGTTCGTCAAAAGCCGAGAGTTCTTCCAGCGAATAGGTGTTATCGAGGGACAACATGGGGACCCCGTGGCGAACCTGCTTGAAAATCTTGAGCGGTTCCCCGCCCACGCGCCGGGAAGGCGAGTCCGGCGAAGCGAATTCCGGAAATTCTTTTTCAAGCTCAATCAGCCGCCGCATCAGCGCGTCAAACTCGAAATCCGAAATCTCCGGACATATCTCCACGTAGTATTTGCGGTTGTGCTTCTCGATCTCCGCGCGCAGCGTGATAATCTCTTTTCTCGCCTGACTTTTATTCATGAGGCGCCGCCATCTTGCATTTCAAGCGTTAGAATTTCAGTGTCGTCTTCCAGCCTGCCTTCATAAAAGGCCTGCACTCGCGGATCGGCTAAAATCGAACTCGCATGCCAGCCCACAAGAGTCACGGCCTCCGCACTGCGCGCGCGGCTGAGCGCCACGTAAGCCTGGCCCGGTTCCCAGAGTGAGCGCAAATCGGCATGCACCCGCTCCAGCGTAGCCCCCTGAATTTTATGGATGGTGCTGGCGTAAGCCAAATGCACGGGAAAGTTTAAGGCATACGCCATTTCGGCGCCCTCGTCGTCAAGCAAACTGAACCGGAACGCTTCAATTTCGAGCTGGCGGCCCAAAACTTTCAGGTAAAGCACGTCGTCCAGCATTTCTAAAACAGTCCCGACCGTCCCATTGACGAAACGCTGGCGCGGATCATTGATCCTGAGCATGACCAGCGCCCCCTGTTTAAGCTCGAGCATGGGAGGCACCGGGGCATCACGCATCAAGCGCTCGCGGAAAGCAGCGCTGCCGCCGTACTCCGTAGGATAAACCCGCACTTCCCCTTCCAGTTCGTTGAGACGCAGGCGGTTGAAGGCTTCGGTTTGCAGACGCCGCGGAAAAAGGTGCGGAATATTCGGATCCACGTCTTCCGCCGCAGAAACGCGGGAGTCCAGAAATGCCCGCACCCGCTCCGAAACACGGCCCCAGCGGATCTCTTCAAGAATGGCGAGAAATTCGGCATCTTCCGTGCGTTTAACTTCCGTCAGATCCGCGCGGCGGAAAGCCGAACGTTTCCAGGCCGCGGCCTTGAAACACCAGGCCCGGTCCTTATCCCTGGAAATCGGCGGCAGCTGGGCAAAATCCCCCACAGCAATAATGCGGATGCCGCCCCAGGCGAGGTTGCTGTGCCGCAGACGGCGCGAGACCTTCTCGGCGGCATCCAGGGCCGTCTGCGACAACATGGAGACTTCGTCGATCACCAGCGTGCGGATACTGCGCAGTCTTTTTTTAACCTGGGCTTTGCCGGCCGCACGGTCCACCAGCGCTTCAAGACTGCCCTGCTCCGTGCCCAGACCGAAAAAACTGTGAAAAGTTCTGCCGCCGACCAGAATGGCCGCCGCGCCCGTACTGGCCACCACGGGCACCGCTTCCTTTTGCCGGTTCAGAAAAAGGCGGATCAAAAAACTTTTACCGGTCCCCGGGCCGCCCGTTAAAAAAATATTTTCATCCGACTCTTCAAGCAGGTGCAGCGCGGCCGCTTGCGAAGGGGTCAACTCGACGGGATTCGTTTGAGAAGTCATACGGATTTAACAGCCGGGGTTGCCGCAGCCAGCAGGCGGTTGCGAATGTGGTACGCAACGATGCCGAATGCCACCGTTACGTTCAATGAATTTTTGTGTCCGGCCATTTCAATTTCGATCGCTCTGTCCGTCAGCGCCAAAAGCCGCTCATCCACACCGGCAATCTCGTTCCCCAAAACCAGGCACAGGGGTCCCGAAGGCTCGAAATCCTGATAGAGCACGCTGCCGGCAGTTTGCTCAAGCAGCACGATTTCCGTGCCTGCCGCTTTCAGTTCCGCCAGCAGTTTGAGCGCCTGGGGCCGGTATTCCCAGGCGACGCGCGTTTCTGCCCCCAACGCGGTTTTCGAAATCTTCCCAGCCGGAGGAACACCCGTGATGCCGCAAAGCCAAATTTTTTCGAGACCCGCCCCATCGGCCGTCCGGAAAATAGACCCCACGTTGTAAAGACTGCGCACATCGTTCACCAGCACACTGCACGGAATCGTCTTGCGGTCCTGCGCAAACTGGCGCGTGATCAATTCTGCATGCGTCAACTTTCTCATACAGTTTCTTTCAACGCCCGCAGTCCCTGGCAATAGTCGAAACTGCGCTGCGTGCGCCAAGCCGACGGAAAATCGCGGCATTGTTTCGGCTTCGCCGCGTGAACCGAACATCCGTCCGGCGTTAAAAAAATACAGTCCTCGCCGCCTGACGCTTTTTTCAAAACAAGCCGCCGGCGATCCACCAGATCCGTATACCGGCCGGTAAAGTCGTAAAGCTCCAACTCAAGAGAGGCCGCGATCCGCTCCGCCTCTCCGTCGGCCAGGTACACATAGCCTGGCTGGCGGCAACATTCGTTGCAACGCCGGCAGGTGAACTCCTCAAGCCGCACCAGCACCCTTTCTTTTTGGGAATCATTCATAGGAGGGCTTATTCTACGGAAGGAGCGGGGATCTGTCGCGTGTTTTCAGCAGGTGCGACGGCGGGCCAGTTTTTGGGCAATGAGCCCACGAAGCAGAACCACATGTCCCGGGGACATCTCAAGATTCTGAACCCCCATGTAAGCAATGGCTTCCTGACCCTCTTCCGGTATTTTTTGAGCCCAAACGATTTTAAACAGCACCGGAATCTGGCAGTCAAATTCTTTCAAATTCAGGCGGGCTCTAAGAATTCCGGGCCACTGTCTGAAATGAGGCAACGGCAAACGAAAGCCGCCTTCAGAAAGGTTAATCAAATTCAACAGGATGTCCTGGGATGTTTCGTCGGTGTGCGTGATGCGGATAAGATTACGGCTCGGCACGCGGATAAAACGCCGTTTCTCGACATGCCCATGCACTTCAGACGGCCCGGCGGCCTGAAGCCTCTGTAACCAGAAAAAACCTGTCAGCCAGCGCCAGGACCTTTTGTTTCTTGAAGAAGACCGATGGGACAAAAAGATTCCCCCTTTCCTTCAAATATGAAACAAACTGGTGAAGCATACCCGGTGAAACTCTAGAATTCAAGAGAGGCGGGAGTGATTTTTTTGCGGGGAAGGTTTACTGCTCAGCCCATTCGCTTTGCATTTTGTGGCTGATAAATCCGTTAAGCACGTAGCGGTCGGAATCTGCGATGCTGACGATTTCAGCGCCGGTATGCCGCGTATGATGCGCCCGTTCCCCCGAGGGTTTGTCGGTCCAAACCACTTTCAGGGTAATCGGCTGAGACCACACAATGCGCGCGTCCATCGGAATCTGGTGATTGAATTCGCGCACGTTGACCACCCCCTGAACCTCGCAGCCTGAGCGGAAACTGTGAAAGTTTTTAAACCGGAACCCGCGCTCTGAGATATCGACGAGATTGAAGAGGTAATTGACCGGCTTGCCATCAATGGAGGTGATTTTGAGAAGATTGCGTGTTTCCACTCGCGGAGTTTTGCGCCGGTTGGATTCGCCACGCGCGTAACGCCGGCGATCGAGCCCGCGGATTCCCAGGAGCGAAAGCATGCCCCAACCGATCTGGCCCATCACTCTCTGAAAAGCCCCCGTCTTTGCCTGCATCACGTTCCCCCTGAGGAGAGATTCGCTCTCCCACTTAAAAAGTACCTGATGGAACGTGAAAATGCAAGCGGGCGAGATGACACACCGCCATCGGCGGTGAGTACATCCTGCCTCTGTCGGAGACAGAGACTGTTCAGGCGCATCCCTGTTGGGTCTGCGTCCTGACCTGTCCCGAGCTCCCGCGAGGGGACAAGGGTTTCAGCTCAACAGCTTTTTGTACGCGGCGGCTTGGGGTTAATCGTCAAAACAGGGTTGGGGAGATTGCCACCCACCACGATATAACCTTCGCGAGCAAGCCAGCCCACGGCCATCAGGATCGTTTCTTCAGGCGCCTTGATTTCAGAGGCTGCGCCTTTGAGACTCCCCTTGCCCTCATGCTTATCCAGGTAGCGCCAAATCTCACCGGCGCAAAGGCCAATCCAGGTAATCATAAGTAATCTCCTTTTGGAATGGAAAACGTCACGACCGCTACGTTATACGTTAACGTATCTTCCTTGTTTTGGCAAACTCAGAAAGCCGCAGGCTTTCATCTACGGGTTCATGGTGCGGTTTACCCGCCCCCATGCGTTGGGCATGATAAATGCCCGCATGCCCTGAAAACAGGTAGCTGGCCACACAGCCAAGCGCCGCATAAACGCCGATGCCGGGTCCGAAAAGCTCCATGGCCATCAGCGTACATGCCAGCGGCGTATTGGCTGCGCCCGCAAAAACCGCCACCAGGCCGATCCCCGCCAAAAGCGCCGGTGGCAGCGGTAAAAAATAACCGAGCGTGTTGCCCAGCGCCGCGCCGATAAAAAAAAGCGGGGTCACTTCCCCGCCTTTAAATCCGGCTCCCAGCGTCACCACCGTAAATACAAATTTTAAAGCAAAATCCCACGGCGGCAGCAGCCCCGTAAACGCCGCGGAAATAGTAGGGATACCAAGCCCGATGTATTTCGTGGTTTGCAGCGCATAAACGGCCGCCGCAATCAGCATCCCGCCCACCAAGGGCCGCAGCGGTGCATAAGAAATTTTTTGAAACAACCGGCTGACGCCATGCGCCGCCTGAGCAAAAAACAGGGCGGCCATTCCGAAAAAAAATCCTGCGGCAAGCGCCGCAAGCAACGTCAGCGGCGAAAGCGGCGGAATCAGCGCCACACGGTAAACGGTGTGCTCGATTCC
>JAHFHB010000007.1:17361-20845 GCA_023247135.1 Candidatus Omnitrophota bacterium | reverse complement strand
AAGCGCAGCGATGACCCTGCGAACCGCGACATTATTTTTCAGGGCGCCGCCAGTGATGCGGGACGCATTCAAGTGCGCAGCCGTATGGATACAACGCGTCTCGCGGGACATTTGGAGCATCAAGTTCTGAACCGTTTGCAGGCGGCACTGATTCGTGTCGCCAAAGAACGGTTTGCGACGGCAGAGGAAATTCTCACGGCGGCAGGCTATCCGGATAACGCACAGGCCGCGGGACTTTTGTATGAATTTACGCGGTCTCGTTATGCGAGCGGCAGTCCTATGAATGACGCAGGCAACCAGCCTTATTTTATTTTGCAATGGGGCGGCCGGATTGCGTTGCTGCAAAATCCGGTTGTCGCTCAATTGGCGCGTCGTTTTGCCGGCTTGCTCAACGAAATGAACACTTCGCGGCTGCTCGGACCCGATTCTCTCAAGCTCATTCGCGAACTTAAGATGACGGAGAACCGGCCCATTGTTTTGAAGCTTTTTGAGTTTTTGAATCTGGACTCAAGCCAAGAAGTTCTGCGGCAGAATCGTGATGAAGCGGCGCTTGTTTTCTAAACGCCTTGATAGAAAAAATCAGCCAGGAAAAACCCGTGTTGATTTTGCGTTGGCCCGAGCAGGGGGTAAAGAAAAATCTGGTGCCTGCGCATGATGAAATTGTGGATCTCGGAACGGTCTGGAGCCTTGAGTGGACAAAAGATGACGGCCGCAGAATTTTGATTCCGGCCGAAGAGAATTCACCGCTGCGCTTCGCCCTTGAAAATAAAGAAGCCGGCGTTTTTGAGTATCAGGAATTAGGCACGGGCCGCCGCCCGCTTCTTCATCGCTCGGAGATGCGCATTGATGATGCTTCGCAAGTGGTGATTGATGCTTCGCAAGGCGAGGGCGGGGGGCAGGTCATCCGGACCTCCACGGTGCTTTCGGCCATTCTGGGCAGTTCGGTGGAGTTGGACCGTATTCGTGCGGGACGGCCTCAGCCGGGATTGAGAACCGTGCATGCTGCCAATCTTGCCCTTCTTGCTGACATTTCCAATGCCGCGTTGACGGGCAATGAACGCGGGTCTTCCCGTGTGATCATCCGGCCCGGCAGGATTCGAGCGGGCTCCCATACGGTGGATATTGACGCGCTCCATGCGGACCACAGCATTGTGGGAACTGTGATTCAAAGTCTGATTCCGCTGTTCGCGTTTGCGCCGGATGAATCGCAGTCGCTGGTGCGGGGCGGTACGCATATCAAAGACCAACTGCCGCTTAATCATGTTGTGGAAGTGCTCATGCCGCTTGCGCGGCGCATGGGCATCGAGGCGCATTTGGACATTCTTCGCTACGGCTGGCACGGCAAGGGCGGCGAAGCCCGCCTGCAGGTGCGGCCGGTGCGCGGCGCCTTACAGCCGCTCGTGCTGACTGAACGCGGTGAGCTTCAAAAAATTGAAGCGGTGATTTACACGGATGGCTTCGAACCTGAAACTTTGGCGCCGCTCGCAGCAAAACTGCATGAGCGTTTAGCGGCACAGTTCCCAGCTGAAAAAGTCCATGTGACCATTCGTAACGTTTCGACAACTTCCGGCAATGGTCCCGCGGTTTACGTGACTCTCAAGCCGGTTTACCAAAACAGCGTCGCGGGCGGTTTTGAGATTTTAGTCAAGAGTCCGGAGAAAGCGGAAGAGAAGGTGGAGAAACTCATTCAGAAACTCGTCAAGTTCGATGCGTCGGGCGCCGCGACGGATGAGCACGTGGCCGATATGCTGGTGCTTTTCATGGCGCTGGCGGAAGGCAAATCAGCGATCACGGTTTCTGAAATCACGGAACATCTTGCCACCAATCTTAAAACCATTCAGGCATTTTTGCCGGACATGCGTTATGACATTACCCCCATCGAAAATGGAACGTCATCCCATTATCTCATTCAAGTGACGGGCGTCGGAAAAAAGAACGAAGCTTCTTTTGCGGCCGAGGATGAAGCTTTAGCGCGGCTTGCGCTGGATCAGATTCGCCAGTCTCCCAATCCCGCTGCGGCTATTTTAGAGGCGGTGCGGCAGTACCGGCAGGCGCCGCATTCGGTTGCAGGCTATCAACAATTCCGCGAGCGGGTGACCGCTGCTTTCGCCGAATTTCCGCCCGAACCGCGGATTTTGTCTGTGGTGGGACTGAGCGCATCCGGAAAATCCCGCGTCGTGGGCCAGCTTTTGCAGGATCATCCGGACAAATTCAAACGGCTGGTGCGCACGACGACGCGCGGTTTGCGGCCGGAAGACCTGGAACTGAACAATCACCGCTTTTTAAGCGTGGAGGAATTCGAACATGATGTCGCCGGCGGTTTTATTTTTGCGCCGCGTTTCAATGCGGGCCATCACTACGGCTACAGCCTTGAAGATATTCTGGACGCGCTTTTAGATGGAAAAATTCTTGTCATGGAAGCGCTGAATTCCGCCAAAGCACTGCAGAAAATCTGGCCTCACGCCCAGGTTCGTATCGTCGGCATCATGCCGGTGCGTTATGCCGGCGAGGACGATGCCGCGTATGCTGAAAAAGCGGGAGCCGTACTGGCCAACCGGATGCGGCTGCGGGATACCGCTATTTTGCAGACGGAAATCGATAAACGGCTCCGGGAGTCGGGCAATATTACCCAAATTAGAAAGGAAGCCGACTTTATTCTGCTGAATGAAGATGGCGTTCGACCGGAAACATTCTATGGTCAGTTTGAAGCCTTTGCGTTGCGCGGCTACGACTGGAACGGGGTGGGCAAGCGGGTGCATGAAATTGTCGGGCTGACGGACCTTATTCAAGGCCTGCGCCGGGAGTTGGGCCAACCGTTGCTGAACGATTCTCAGATAAAAAATATTCGCGAGACCGCGTATTGGGTGATGGAAGCGCATAAACATCAAACACGCGATGACAAAGTCACCCCCCAGCTTGTGCATCAGCTGGCTGTGGTGCGCCGGCTTGTGGAAACATTCCGTGTGACGGATTCGCTGAGTATTCAAATTGCTTTGCTGCATGACACGCGCGAAGATCAGCCCGGATTTTATGCTCAGTTCAAACGCATTTTGGATCAGGATGTTTCCGGCAGTTTGCGTGAAAACCCGGACATCAATCTGATGCGTCTAGGTGTGCGCATGCTCACAAAACTGCGGCCCGATCAGGGCGGCGATGCGGAGTTTTACCGCCGGCTTGTGAACCCTCGCAGTGTTTACAGCAGAATGCGCAAAGGTGCTAAAGCGGAAGCTAGCCGGTATACGGATTATTCGGATGAATTTATTCACCGTATCCAGCTGATTAAACTCGCCGCGCGCATTGAAAATACGCTTGATCTGAAGAACCTTTTTGAAACGGGCGTCAATTTACCGGGAACTGCGGAGCGGCCCGCCCGCACTTTCGCCAAAATTCTGGATGAATTTATTCCCCAGTTCGTTCTTAACCCGAAAAACAAGCTGACGCCCTCAGAGCGCAGCCGTTTTCTGTATTTATTTCTGGATGCGCT
>JAHFHB010000007.1:0-17351 GCA_023247135.1 Candidatus Omnitrophota bacterium | reverse complement strand
TGCGGCCAGGGACCGGCTGAATCAAATCATTGATGAGCTGGATTCTTCTGAAGTGAGACTCCCGGTTGGTACTGAAAAACCAAAACAACAAGACGCTGGGAACCTGGAAGGACATCCCTCAGAACGGCGGCTTGTGCAGGTCATTGGCCGTTCAACGTATGAGCCCCGCGGTCTTCATATTACTGACGGAGAACGCGAAGGATTTATTCCGGAGCAAACGCTGCTGATGCAGCCTGAGTATTACCTCACGGTACGCGGAGGGCAGTGGGAAGCTTACCCGGTTGGCACCCAGGCACAAGTGGGCTCTGAAACACTGCCGGTTTACACTCTGAAATATGACTCTTCGCCGGTTTGGCAGGAACTTGCCACGCTCACGCATCCGGATGATACGCCGCTGGAAGTGAGCGTGACGGGAGTCGTTACAAAACAGCTGGAAATGAATGGCGCTGAAATCCTGCAGGGTTTTTGGGTGGATTACCAGGGGTTGGAAGGCTTTCTGCCTTTCAGCAGGCTTTCGCCGGATTTTCATTTAGACCGGGCAGATGTGAGCCAAGCTGAAAGCGAGATGGTCGGAAAAAATTTGCTCGTGTATTTTCAACGATTCAATGAATACGACCAGCCTGTCTTCTCCATGCTCGGCGGTGAATTTATTAATGCCGAAGAAACGATTGTGTCCGCAGCGCCGGGGTCGCCTTTTGACGTCACGATCACCGGAGCCATCTACCCTGACCAGGATCCGGCTTATGAACCTTACGGGTTAGATGCAGTCTGGAACCACATTCCAATTTTTATTCCGCTCTCCCTGATTCCTTTGAATCTGCGGCAGAATTTTTCAAAATTGACCGGTCAAGGCATGACAGTTTATCTTCACGAACCCGCCAAGAAAACAGCCAGCCTGATTCCTCCGGATGCGGTCCCGCCAGCGCCGGAAAACTATCCGCCATTGGAGGCCGGTGACAGGGAACGCTTGCATGTGAAGTACTTGACGCATATGCAGGATGACGATGGAACTCAGATTGCGGGGCTGCGGGTATCCTGGCGCAACGGGTCTTATGAAGGCACGGTGCGATTTCATGATATTGCGCCGGAGTTGGCAGGAGCGGGAGACAAAGCTTCTCTGGAAAAGCTGATCGGGCAGGATTTACTCGGCAGTTACAAGAGGCGGGGACCCTCGGGGCCGCTATTCAGAATCCCACCTCCGGCCTGGCAGGAACTGGCGACGCTTGAGGATCCGTCCCAAACGTTTCTGGACATTACGATCACGGATGTGGTCGTCAGCAAGCCGAATGGCACCGGCCGGGAATTTCTGGACGGATTTTATGCGGTTTACAACGGCCTGTCTAGTTTTGTTCCTTTTACGGCAAAGCCGGCAGAAGCTCGTTTCCAGGCGCATGAAATCGAAAAGGCCAGAGGATTGATTGGCCAGACATTCAAGGCGCGTTTTCAGCATTTCGGTATAGATGGCGTTCAACCCGTCTTTTTTATTTCAACGCCTCCGAATCCGGCGGATGTTGCTGAACTGATGCGGGCAGAACCCGGTACTCCCTTCGAAGTCACAATCACGGGAGTCGTTTTCCCCAACGATGATCCTGCTTTTGAACCCCATGGTCTGAGTGCTGAATGGAAAAACGTATCGCTCTTTATTCCTTTTTCCGGCGTGCCCAGGTCTCTGCGCGCAGATTTTACCAGCCTTGTCGGGACGTCTGTGACGGCCTATGCGTTGACGCCTGCAGCGCGCGTTTTTAGTTTGAGCGATCCCCAGCGGCCGGCGGAACCGCTGCCGTTTACTTATTTGGAACCCGGCCGGATGGAGCGTCTGCGGGTGAAGTTTTTGACGCGTGCCCGCCAGGCAGATAACAGCTATCAAGTGACGGGACTGCGTGTCACCTGGCGGAACGGTGCTTACGATGGATTTGTCCCGATTGAGTACATACCTGCCGCGCTGATCAGCGAGCAGCCAGAGGCTGTGCTCAAAAAACTGGTTGGAACAACGGTCATCGGCCAGTTCACAAAGCTAAGCCGCGGTATGCACAGTTTTGTGCTTGAAGAACCGCCCAGTCCGGCCGCAGCAAGGACGCGTTTGACGGAAGGTGAGGAAGGGCTGATGATGGAAGCGGCCCTGGCGTATCAAGCCTACGACGATGCGAAAGACAATGTTATTTTACGCTCTGATTTTGAAGTGCTGGACCAAAGAGTGCAGGATGCCCTGAATATTTTGAAAGAAGCCGGCCAAGTTGATTTCCTGAAATCCATGCTGGCCCGGGCGCGCGACGAGCGCTACAAGAAGGGCGGGTCTCCGGCCGGGCATCTTCTGAATGAGTACGTGAAGCAGCTCACCGCAATGCTACGTTCGGAAATGCGCCGGGAGCGGAGTCCCGGCACAACTAGGGTCTCGGCGGAGCCTCGCTCCGAGATGCGCCCCGTGCGTGTGCTCGGAGTATCCGCCTACGAACCCCGCGGCATTTATGTGCAAGACGGCGACAGTGAGGGATTTCTTCCGGAACAAACATTGCCGGCAGATCCCACGGAGTACTGGGCCTTCAGCCAGGGCACCGGTTTTCTCGAAGCGTATTCGCTTGGCCGCACGGCAGAAGTTGGTGGCCAGGAATGGCCCCTTTATTCGCTGGAATTCAATCCGTCGCCGGCGTGGCAGGAACTTGCCGCGCTGACTCGTCCGGATGACACGCCGCTGGAAGTCACCGTGACCGGACTTGTGCTGAAGCGCCTTGAAGCAAATGGCCCTGAAGTAGTGCGCGGGTTTGAAGTGGATTTTAAAGGCCTGCGGGGCGTGGTGCCGTTTTCAAAAACGCCGCTCAATATCCACTTGAAACCGGAGGATATCGAAAAGGCAAAAGCGCTCATCGGAAAGAAATTCACGGCCTACTTTACCCGGTTTGGCGGAGAGCGCGTCGTGCCTGTTTTCTCTCTGAGGCAGCATGTCACTTCCGAAACTTTCGAAGAATTTTTCAAAGCAGAGCCGGGTACCCCGTTCGAGGTAGAGTTGAAGGATCTGGCTTATTTCAAAGGCGACAGCGCCTATGAGCCTTACGGCGTGAATGCCGAGTGGCACGGAATCAGTTTGTTCATCCCCTGGGTCGAAGTGCCTGTTGCCCTGCGTCTTGATTTTTCAAGAGCTTTAGGCAGCACCATGACGGCCTATGCGCTGCGTGCGAAGGAGCGCGTCTTCAGCCTTATTGAGCCGCGCGCCGCCGCGCCGGAGGCGGAGAGTGCTGCCCTGTTTCCTTATTTAAAAGTCGGCCAGTCCGAACCCCTAAAAGTTCTACAATTGACGCATAGACGTTCAGAGCATGGAACGGAAATCACGGGTCTGCGCGTTTCCTGGAGAGATGGACTCTACGAAGGTTTTATACCGCTGGCAAATATTCCGGCTCAGCTTGCGGATGCATCTGAGGCTTCGCTGAAACAGCTCATCGGCCGCGAGCTTGTGGGGCAATTCGCCAAAGTGATGGGAATCAAACGCGTTTTCCGTTTGGAGCCGCCTGCCAGCGTGACTGTGGCGATGGTCCGGCTATCGCCGGGATTTTTAGTGACGACGGCCCTGCAGATGGCCGCGTCTTTGAGCATAACGGATTCTCCGGACTTGCGCATGGCGCTCAAAGTGATTGATCTCAGAATCCGGGAAGCCATCAGCGTGATGGAAAAATTCGGCAAAGTAGATTTCCTGAACAGCGTGTTGAGCCAAATCCAGCAGCGCTTGACCGTCGAAAGAGAGATCCCGCTCAAAGAAATGTTAAAGCAGTACTTGGGCTGGATCACGGATGTTCTTAAGGTCCTGCAGTGGAGCCCAGAGCATTTAGCCTTACTTCAGCGCCTTCGCACGCTGGACGCGGCGCCAGGTCAAACGGTTTCCCTCACACTCCGGGTGGCCGGAAAACCTGTCCAGATCGAAATGATGGTTGAAACCAAACCGGAGATTCAGGGACACCGCCCCACGGCCAGAATCATCTTTAAAAGCGTTGAGCCGCTCACGTTCAACATTCGCAAAGATTGGGTGAGTAGTCCGTATTTTGTGTTCCTTGACGGAAGAATGGATTATGACAACCTCTCGCGCCAGCTCGCTGCCGAGCGGCAGGACGGAGTTTACCGCCAGACCCTGGATGTGGCCGGCACGCAGAAAGTCGTGGTGCATCACCCCGCATCCGGCGATGAAATTTTAGTGGGCATCGAGGGCGTCAACCTGGACGGGAGCCTGCAACTCGGCTTCCAGGAAAAAGATTTCACCGAGCGCGGCGGCACGTTAGAAGTTCAGGAAACCCTTCCCTACCTTCCTGATTGGCAGGAGAGCATTCCTGAGAAGATTACGACGCTACGGCCAGATGGAACACGGGCGGATAATCAACTCGTTTGGGGCATGGCACCGCACCGTTTTCAAAACACTCTAAGTATTGGGCCAGAGCTCTGGTTTGTTTTGGCCCATTCCGGGGAGCCCGAGGAAATAATGTTTCGTGGGAGGAGGTACAGCGCGGGAATAGAACAGGGGCTTCCCGCCTTGACGACCTCTTCTTCGGTCTCGCTTGCAGAAATGGGCGCGTCGGGTTTCACGATCACAACGCCGGACGGAACTCTTTTTGTTTATGATCAGGAGTACCGGCTTATTCGCATTGCGGCTACGGATCACACCGAACTTCATTTTGTGTATCCGCCACGACGTCATTTTGGGAGGCCTCGAGAGGTTAAAATTGACCGCGCTGCTGAAGTGCGTCGTTTCCTCCAATCGGTCCCGCGAGAGGAGATACAGCAGATAGAACAGGAGATTGCGCTGAAAATGCCTTTCACGGCTGTCGAAGGTGTTATTGAAGGTGTTGATTTTTCTGCTGAAAGTCGGGAGGAGACTTTGCGGAAAATGATGGCTGCTTTGGACTCCAATCTGGAATGGGTTCGTTTGATTGGGGCGGGGCAGTTTGGCATGGTGGGGCTAGTCAAAGAGAAGAATACGGGGGCATTAAGAGCGCTTAAAATCCCCGGTGGTAATGAGTACAGCCGGACTGCGGAGTTATTCTTTGGGCAGAGCGTTCACCTTCTCCGAGCCGATATTTGGGGCGGACTGCGTATGAGTGATTCGAAATTCGTTCCTGAAACTAGAGAAATTTATAAATACAACGTTCGTCTCGACGGAGAACTGGTGCCTGCTTATGCACTCTTGATGGACTATGTGGAAGGCCGTTCGCTTTCGCAGCTGAGTCAGGCTCGCGATGTGGATTGGCGTGATTTGGCAAAACAACTTACTTTGTTTTTACTGGCGCTTAGAAAGAAGCACATGGATATCGATAGCCTGCAAGGAGATGCCCGCCTTGTATTGAAAAACATCGAGGATAATTACCGCATTACGCCCGAAGGGAAATGGATGCTTTTGGACCGCGGGGATCTGGATGTTGGCCGTTTACAGGATGATATTATGCCCATCTGGTGGTCGGACAATTCCATCAATCTTCAGATTGTGCATAATTCAGTTATCGGGAATCTTGAGAGATTTGCGGGGGAGTCACGCGCTGATTTGGGGCTCGGCATTCTCGATGCTTTCACCGAGGCCGGCGTTAGTCAAACGGATCTTGAAAAACTTACGCGCTCCGAAATGAGACTGGACGGCGAACGGCCGGACAGCCATTTCGGTACGCGCCGCCTGGCACGGTCCGAAATGCGCTCTGCATTCTCCCTCTCCCGCTTGCGGGGGAGGGCAGGGTGGGGGAGTGAATACACGCTAGCGGGAGGTTTTCTCGAGCGCGTGAATGCGGTGTTCGTGATCGCTCAAAACATTGAAGAAACGGTCTACCGATTCCTTGGTGGCCATGGTGCCTTTTCTTTCTTGAAAAAGAAGGGGATTAATGTCGGGTACGGGAGCGGTATTTTTTCAAAAGAGACTCAATCCAGTCAACTAGGAAAATTGAAGCCAAAATTCCCACCAAACAGAAGAATACGAAGAAAATCATTTCTTTATTCATCCGAACGGACTCCCGCTGTGGCCTCGTTTGAGGGCGCTGTGAAAACGGCTGAAAGATATAGTAGCACGACGAGAAGGGCAAAAACAACCTTGAGCGGCAAGGGGCCCTCTGATTTTAGCCATACTGAAAGCAGCCCTGCGCCAAAGGTAATTTCACCTAGTTTGAAAATGGAACTTGCCAATAATTTACGTCGTGTCGGGCCAAGCATGAAGCCTAATCTACCGGAATGGGCAAGTGCTGTCAAGATAAAAAATTATAATAAAAATGATTTAAAATTAAACGTTACGCGCCGCCTAGCGCGGGCCGAAGTGCATATCCCCCTTGAGGGGGGGGATATGACACGCCGGTCCTCACCTCCGGTGAGGGCCGAAATGCGCACAAAAGGTATCGCCGATGAGCATGGGTTGAGTCAAAAAGTCCAGGAAGTGGCGGCTCAATTGAAGCAGTTATCAAAAAATTATCCCTCGTTAATTTTGAACTTTAAGAGCGGCCAGTTTCCTGAAGGAGAAACTCTTCAGGAAATCAATGGCGCCGCGGAAGCATTTTTCAGCCTCGATTCTGCTCAACAAGGGGAGTTGGCCAGCCATCCCGAGACGGTTGAGTTACTGATGGAGGGGCTTGTATTGTGGAGCCTTTTTACTGCGCCTAAGGACGGCGTGGACAGGGTGAAGAATTTAACGCAATCGTCTCATCCTTGGGTTCAAATGGCGGCATGGGATGCGCTGGCGGAAGCCCAGGGTATTCGAGTGATCCTGGTCGCCTCGTTACACAACCTGCCTGCCGGGGATCCTCTGCGGAAAGAATTGGTTTCGCATCAAACTGACATTGTGAAAACGATTCAGGACTTTGGCGCGTTTGGGCAGTTTTTTAATGAGACCGCTGAGCAAGAATATGCTCAGAAACGGTATAAGTCGGGCGAGCCGTTCTTGGTGCGTGTCGCCAAACTACGGGCGCTGGCTGAACATGAATTTATGTATGACAAGACCGCGGCACGTGCGCGGCTTTTAGAGCTTTTTGAAAATCCTAGCGCGGGCTATCGCGACTTTATGAGGCGTAAAATGCAGCAAAATAGCGCGGCAGCCGTCTGGCATTTGGCGCGTGCTGAAAAAACTCTGATTAAATCAAACCCTGACTATTCCGGGACTTTATTAAAACCAGTTTTATTTGAAGCGGGCCTTGATCCTGAGATCCGGGTGGGGCTTATCCGCTCTTTTTGGGAAAGCTATCGCTTGCTGAATCATGACCGTTGGCTGGGTTATGAAAAAGGGCTCAGGGCGCTTTCTCATCTTTTAAAAACCGACGCAGGCAAGCCTTTCGGTCCGACAGAGCATAGTCAATTTCAGGAATGGTTTGACCGAAGGAAAGCCGGGGAACCTCTTTCCGTGAGTGTGCATACCCTTGCCGCTATGCCAAAAGAAGCTCAGTTTATTTTTTGTGATATCGAAGACTTTTGGGACGGATGGCAAACAGGAAATTCTTTGCGCGATTTTCTGCATGCAGTGATTCTTGAAGAATCGTTGTCGCCGGAAATCAGGTTATTCGCTTATGTGCGCTGGAATCTACAAGAGGACAAGGTTGAAGCTCCCGATTCTGAGCGGGTTCATAAGGCAGCTCAGGAGATTGCGCTGGCTTTTCTGCGCCAAAAATCGTTTGGTTTCGTGCCTGAAAAAATGATTGGTAGTCTGGTTTCAGGGCATTATCTGACGGCGCTCAACGCGGCTGTTGTCCTTTGGTTACAGTCGTCAGAATTCGCGGAGTTCATGCCCGGGAAGTCGCTCGTAGAGCATTTGAGAGACTCTTATCAAAGTGAGTTTACGCCGGGGATGGAAGCTACGACGGGTGCAAACTCCGGGATGGAGTTTAATCCTGTTGCGATGATGGGGGTTCGCCCGGAAGATGTCTTTATGACCAAGGCTCACGAAATTATGCACAACGTTCTTCACGATGCATTGCAGCTTAACTCAGAGGATTTACAAACGGAAAGTATCCACGAATGGATGGCCTATTTGCTGCCCTTAAAGTTGGGCATTGAGATGGGCTGGGATCTTGAACCCTATCTGAAAACCTTCAGGTCGCCCCATGAATGGGTAGAGGAACAAGCGGACTTGCAGACGCCCGACGAAGCGCATGTCGCTGCTTTTCTTCAGTATCACAATGTTGCAGTGAGGCTTGGCTGGAAGGGCCGCGAAGCTCTTAAGGGCTCCATCACGCAGCTTTTGCAGGCCGGATTTGCGGCGTTGAGGGATGCCGAACATCCGGAAGCACGTCGCAATTTTCACGACTTCATCGTCGCCTCGCTTCGACATTACACAGAGTTGCTTGGGTATGGCCAACATAACGGTCAGGGCGTCTCCCGTAACAGCGATGTCGCTGTAGCAGATGCCGAAACCGTGGCTCTCGTACCCATGGAAGAGATCGAGTCTTTACTGAGTGTTTTGCCTGTTGGATTTACAGCTCCGTTACCTCGCTCCGAGATGCGGCATGGAACTTCACCGAATCCCGTTGTTTTGGCGCGTGACGCTGTGGGTGTGATTCAACGTATGATTGCCGATCGCAAACAACAGTTGACGGACCGGGGTGAAGATAGACCGCTTCGCATTGTTGTGGACGGTGACAAAGGGGCGGGTAAAACCTATTTCTCAAAATACCTTTTGGGACTTCTCGGCGCACAAGTGATTCATGTGGATGATTTTGTGGATCAAAATGCAGAAGACCGTTACGCCAAAGACTGGACCCGATTGAAAGCGGAAATTGAAAAAGTCGGCGGAGAAAACCCGGCCGTTATTTTTATTGAAGGCTACCATGTGCTGGATGCGAAACTTCCCGCAGATTATAAGATACGCATCGAAACGGACGACGAAACGCGCTTGGAAAATATCACCCGGCGCTTCGAAGAAGAAGGCCTGCCCTATAGCGACAGCGATGCGAGGCGGGCGCTGCTTATCCGGTCGCACTACATTCAAGAACCTGAATATGATTTGATCATTAATAACAGCCGCGAACACAGGGAACATTTGATTCCCGATGAGCACAGGATTGTGGCTGCGCCGAAAGAGACAAAACAAGCCTGGCTAAACTTCAAGATGCGCTGGATTGCCCACGGACACCGGACGGATCCGACAGTAGTGCCCCTGCTTATTTTTCCGCTTATCGCGTCATTTTTTGCGGCGGGCATGCAGGACCGGGAAAAGTGGAGTTCGTTATTTACGTTGATAGGAAATGCCTCTACGGTTGCAGCGATATCCAGTGTGAGTGCTGAATTAATTGGCAACCGGCGTGGGGATAACAGTTTTGTTACAAATGTTTTAAACATTGAAATGTCTACACGCTGGTTCAAATTGGGACTGGCATTTAATTTTTCGGATATCTTGCTTATTAGCGGGGTTGCTTTGGCTGTTGGCGCACAGCTCACACTTTTACAGGGGCTGATCGCCGTGGGCATGGTGGGGGTATTTTGGATTTGGTGGACTGTTTTTTCTCATCAGGTCGAGAAAGCGGGTATTTTTGGAAGATCGGCACAAACAGTCCACACTTCTGAAAAAGAAATCAAACGGACCGGACGGGCGAACAGGGTTTTGCTGTTCCAAATGTTGACGGCCGGTGCTTATCTCGGTCTTTTACCCGTGGGGTATTTACTGGATTTGTGGAAACGTATTCCGGGATTATCTTTGCTGGCACCGCTTGTGGCGGGGCTGATTACGGTGGATGCAGTATCCAAATATATTGCGGCACGAAAGTCTGATTATTTCGGTCCTCGGTCAGCTCAGGACTCGGCGGAGCCTCGCTCAGTCTCTGGACTCAGCCCTGACGGGGCTGAGCCTGAGCAGTCCTCGCCTCCGGCGAGGGCCGAGATGCGCTCGGTCCCATCGGAACAGGCGGCGACAGTCACACCGGAAGTGAGACAGAGGTTAGAGCAATATGAAATTGTAATCCTTAAAACGAAGCAAGGGGATAGAGTCAAACAGTCCGACTTGCCCGAGGCTGCATGGAACATGCACTCGATCCGGTTTTTTGGAGAAAATCCAATTTGGGAAACTTTGGAAGAAATGCCGGTCCGGCGTTTGCTTTATCCTTTGGAAGATTTACCGCCCTTTTTTGAGCGTGGAACGAATTCTGACGGAGTTTATTTAGGTTTTGTGGAGGGGGTTGACCATCCCGTTGTGATAAAAATGCTGAAGAAAAACGTTTCTGATGCGGCAAAACGAATGGTCAAAGTGCAGGTGTTCAGCGAGTTAGGGATCGGTCCCCGGTTTTACGGACTGATTCATTTGCCCGACGGGCAGATAGGATATGTCATGCAGGCCGTGCCCGGCCGCGATGTTACGGCCAATCTGTCTGAAGATCTAACTGAGCAAAAAGACGTTTTGCGTCAACGTGCCCAGCGGGCGGGCTTAGAGCTTGAAACTTTGATTGAAACACCTTCTGAGAAACTCCTGACGATTGATGCCGACCAAGTGCTGGTCTCTGACGAGCGCCGGTTTCAACAATTCCTGAGCGTGCGCAGAAAGATCAGCGTCATTTTTAACAAAATCAAACAAGCCGGCGAAATCTATGAAAAATATGCGGGTTCCGGCGAGCCTGTTGTTCGGGAACAGCTTCAGCAAGTCGTCAGAGAAGCCGCGGGACTGGCCCGCGAGATTGTCGGCCTTTACCATGAGCAGGGCTATGAGCCGTTAGGATTGCGAAAGCGCCTTATGATTGGATTGCTTAACTGGGCCGGAGGCCAATTTGAAGCGGCCCAAACGGAATTGTTTCAGCGTGCGGCGGCATGGCTTGGGGCATATCTCCTGCCTGGGGAAAAGGTGGAGCTGGAGAACCCGCCGCATACTTTTGGTTTGGAAATTTATACGCAGCGCTACTTAGAGCTGACGGATGCCTTGAGAGCTTCCAAAGGCTGGGCTGAAAGGGGAAGGGATCATTTGGTTCGTTCATTTCGCTCGGGACTTTGGGCTATGGCGAGCTCGCGCGGTCTCAATATGCTCGTACCCTCGAAGGAAAATAATCGCTGGGTTGAACAAATTTTTCTTACGCCGGAGGATGAGCCTTCACGTCTTGCCGCGGGTTATATCCATGAGCTCGCACATAGCCTTATCGATAGGATTGAACCTAGCTGGAGATTGATCCGTGCCGAAAAGAAAAATGCAAGAAGCGGAATAGGCAAAGCAGATTGGATGACTACGGCATTTGAAACTTTAATTTGGGTGCGCCTGAATGGGCTTTCTCATTTACAGGCGACACCTCCGGAGTATGGCCTGCGGCCTTTTACGCTTTTCCGTTATGAGCTTCCGGCCTTTCTTGCCGCGCGGCTGTCGGCCCACAGCGGCGAGACTTCCGATCAAGCGGTTCGCCAAATCAAAAAGATTGTTGCTGCGCAGGTCATTCAAAGAGAAGCCGATATGTCGGCCGGCGGAGTCTCTGAAGGCCGGGAGAAAAGAAGCGCCTCAGATGCCTATTACATCACCGGCGCTGCTTTGGCCGGCCGTGCCTATGGCCTTGCCGAACTTCAGGCAGCGGGCCTGGATCAATCAGAGAATGAAGAATGGCTTTATGCCCTGGCCGGAGAGTACCTCCGCCAAATGGTTTTAGGGGGATCACAGCAGTCCTTGCAGGAGATGGTCCGCCACGCGGATGATTTTATGGCGAAGAAATTTACTCGCTCCGAGATGCGGAAAGAAAGCTCATCGCAAAAAATCAGTGATGGCCGTGGCGGCGTTTTTGATCAATCAAAAACATGGCTAAAATTACGAGGGCGATTATTCCAATCGCAAAGAAACCAAGGGGCATGGGATACACCTCAACCTTTATCAGATTTTTCTGGGATCAGAAGCCAGCCCGATGCTAACACGAAGGCGATAAATACCCAAACAGAGACTTTAAAAGCATTCGGGAGTTTGAGCAGTACTTCACTTGAGCAGCCCTCGCCTCCGGCGAGGGCAAAAATGCGTACGGATATCACCGCGGCGACGTTAGCGAGAATGGAGAGAATAAAAACAGAGCACGAAGCCCAGGCGCAAAGGGATTGGGAAGTTGCTTTACGTGAACTTGTTAAAACGGCGCCGCCCCGCGATTTAACGATTGAAGAGCTGCGAGGAAACTCTGTCTTTTTTTCTGAGGGCCGGGTTTATGACCGGGGTATTACGTTTGAGTTTGACGACTTGAACCGCCTGGATCGTATTCAGATTCAAGCGGGCCAAGACGCTCCCGAGACCGGGAAATTTTTTGATCCCCAGGGGGTACAGCCGCTTGCCTGGCAGCGGCTGGAGCTTCTGCGGTTCCATCCGCGGCGCATTTTAGTCTGGCGAGATCAAGCGAGTGAGCGGGATGCGGAAATCCGGAGGGTGCAAGATTTAGTGCGGGCCTATGGGTTGAATATCCCCGTGGAAGCTTATCGATCCGGCGATGAAAGAAGGGATGCGCTTTATCATTCCATCGGTAGAGATTTCTCGCTATTACTCGAAAGCATTCTGGCGAGCAGGAATCTTTTAAGTACTCATGAACAGGGTTATTGGCAGACGCTTTTCACGTTAATCCGTAAGGACTTATATCCCGAAAAGAGCGAACTGACCCGGGACGAAGTCCAAGCAATTTACCAGCGGATCAAAATTTTTGATGAAAGTAAAACGGTGCAAAGTTCTGCAACGCCTGCGCTGAAGCTTGCCGCTGAAGACGTCTATGCAATGCCGGTTAACAAGCCGCTTTCCCCAGACATCGCGAATTTGCGGGCAAATACTGCGGCAACGAGAAATCTCGTGCATGCGAAAACCTCCTATGCATGGGCCACTCAAACTCTTAAAGAAGCGAATTTGGCGACCGAAGTTGGAGGCATTGATTCGTTTGAGCCCCAGGTGGACTGGGCCAGCAAAGTTTTAACGATCAAAGGGTACCAGCCTAATAATTCAGGTTTTGACATTTATCGAGATGTTTCTTTACACAACCTCCATGAAGTCAGCGAATTCCCTTGGCAAAGTATCGACTCTTTTGCCCACAGTTTTTCGCCGGAGGAAATAGCGCTGATTGAGTCAGTGCCCGGGGCCGAGTTTCGTTTAGATCAAAACGGAATTTTTGTCAATGCCCGCGGAAAAACTTTGGCCCAGGTGAAAGCCATTTTTGACGAGGTTGCGCTCCGCTTGCCGGATCATGGGGACCCGCTCAAAACGAGATTGCTGGGGATGCAGCGGGTGCTTGGACTCGCAAATCAGCACTTTGTCATGAGGAGAAAAGATGCGGTCGGCGACGACACTTTTTATTCTCGGGAGAATTTTTTGCGGGGCATGGTTGGAGATCTGAACCGGTTTCATCTGACTCAAGCTAGAGACGTAGTGCGCTGGTGGGAGGATGCCTCCGACGAGAATTTGTTACGGAAGGCCATGGTCAGTGGGAACATCGTCGTTTTTAAGAGAATGGATGCCCTTAGAGGAAACGAGCCGCTGTTGACACTGCTTCGTGAGATTCTCTCTCAATCCGGCAGCGACATTCGTTTTCGCGGGGGGAAACTAACGCTTCACCCCGGATTCCGTTTGGTTTTTCTGTCCAATGAAAAAGAAGCCCAGTGGCTTGAAGACGCTTTCGCCCAGCATTTTCCGACTTTTGATTTTTTTGATGATTTCCAGGGTGTTGCACATGAAATCGCTGCTGAGTTATCAGTTTTTTGGAAGGACTTTTACCCGCTTCCGCTGGCGTACTATACAAGCAAGAGCTGGACCACTGCTGAGCAGGCGAGGGTGAATACTTTTGTGGGCCAAATGGAGGCGATTGGCGATGTCGCCAATGCCCCGGATGTTCAGGCGCTGGCGGAGAAGTATCAGCGCGGGACTATCGATGCGGCGCAGCTTGTGCCCACCCTGTTAGGAAAATTCGAAGCCGCTCTCAAAATCGACGAATTAAAAACGGAGCTTCGTCGTATTCTGACCCAAAAATTCCCAGAGGTTGTTCTTCGGGCCGAAATGCGCACAGAGGCGCAAAGTGGCGGATTGATTCCTTGGGCAACTGAAATTTCCGCTTTAGGCGGTGATCTTGACGGCATGATTACGATCCAAGATCCGATGAAGGCGCTAGCCCTTAAGATCGGTTATTTCCCGGATCTGATGGAAACCTTGGGTGGGTCTGATGGCTGGCTTAGCATAGCTCAATCGATGCATGCTTATGAAGATATCGAAGAAGTGGGTAATTTGATCCGGGACATTGTGGGCCCTCACCCAGAGACCCCGCATATTTCAGAGGCCAGCAAGTATGATGTGCGGTTGTTTTTCTTGCGTTACGGGCTGCATCTTTATTTACGACTTGATACTTTCCCCGCGCCGGGGAAAGGGAAAGATAAGTCCTTTCTTAGAATATATGCCACTCCTTATGAAGGGGAGCCGTCTCGCCCCGAAAGGCTTCGTCCCGATTCTAAAAGGGTCTATGACCTGAGTTTAGACGGGTTTGATGCCACGCTGCATGAGGATGATCCGTTGATCGGAAGTGCGGTTTTCCGCGCGGCCTTAACGGCACGCATCATTGAAGTTTTAGAAGACCTTGGTGAAAAGCATGAAGGCGTTCAAGCATTCTTGAGAGAAATAAAGAAGCGGGAACTTTTCAGCCATCTGGGGGCAGAGGATCTGGGCACACTTACATTGAAAAGCCGGCGTGAAGCCCGGGCGGTCAGGGAGACTCATGCGAAAACGGAAGCTCGCATTGCCAAAATTCTTGAAAGACTCAAAGAGCCGGATTTTTTAATGCCCTATGGCCGGCTTCCCGGGATGCAATTTAGCGGAGACAAAATCCCGAAAGGTGCGCTTCAGGATAAAAAGCCTTCGAATCGTAAGGCGGGTTATTTTAGCGTCGGGGATCTTGTATTAATGGATGTCAGAGATACACAGAGAAGCATGTCAGGGATTCCGCAGGATACCACAGGTGTTAAGGGTGTTGTGACCCGCGTGGACGAAGAAAGAGATTCTGTGCAGGTGTATCTTGTGACAGATGACGGCCGGGTTGCCAACGCGGGGACAGGCTTTTCAGTTGAAGACAAAAGACTGTGGAAATGGAATCCTAAAGCTGGTCCGTTTACTCCGGAGGGGCGGCCACTTTATCAGCTGGCAACGATTACTGCCCTTAAGATGGATCAGCGTCTCAAAGGCTATTTGCACGAAAAATTAAGAATTTATTATCTGCCCATTTTAGAGAAAGCGCTTGCCGAAAACCTTTTGCAAGGCAGTGGATTGTCACCGGAGGATATCACTGCGATCCGGAAAGCATTTCAGTCCTATCGGCCCAAGCCGTTTGAATTGCAACGCTCCGAGATGCGCAATGACGGAAAGAAGAAACACGAAAAAGAATTAAAACGCCAGCAGAAGAAAAAAGAAGATCAGAAGCGTGCGGCCGCAAAAGCTGCGGCGGCAAAACCGGCAGCGGCCCCCTCAAAGCCTGAAGAACTAGCGGCAGCGTCTCTGGATGTCCGGTTTTTATCGTCGAAGCACGTGCTGACTCGCGCGGCTGATTTTGCAAAATTGCAAGAGGCTGCAGCCATTCCGCCACATTGGCTGCCGCAGTTGAGTTCTCGAAAGACGCCTTCGATCGGGAGTGTTTTAGCTGAAACGCCCATTCAATTTTATACCGAGCAGCAAATCACGGAAGCGATGGTCTATTTTCTGAAAGGGTATGGGGCGACTCAGTTATTACTGACCTTGGAAAAAATTACCGGCCGGGAAGTGCGTGTTTCAGACATCGAAAGTCCCGTGTATGTGATGCCGGCCAAGCTGGGCTCTTATGAGCTGATTCAACAAGTTGCGGTTAAGCTGAAAGGGCGTGAGGAACCTGTGATTATGGCCTGGCACATTGCCAGAGACTCCGCGGCAAGCGTGGTGATGGAGCGGGAGACCCGGCACCACGTTGATTTGCTCAATATATCGGACAAATACATGCCGGTCATTTATGGACTTGGACATGGCGAAGCACGGGACGGAACGCGGATGAGAATGTATGTCAATGAATGGCTGACCGGCTTTTCCGAAGTCCACATCAACGTGAAGCAAAATGGCACGAATTTTATTCTTTGGCGCGACGGCCAGACCCAGAGCCGGCTTTTAAACGCGGAGGACAGCCGCAAAATCAGCCTTGAAATTTACAAAATCCTGACGCTTTACAATGCGATCGAACTAGACGGGGTGCATGTGAATGCCGGGGATTTTGTGGCTCGCCGCAGACCGGACGGAAATTTTGATGTGAAACTGATTACTGTCCGGTTTAAAGAAGATCGTAGTTTATTCGGCGTGCGCGGCAAGGATATGATTTTACATGGCAGATTTGGGCGCGAATTTCTTCCCGGTCTATTAGCGCAGGAAGCCCAGGATTTCGAGCATAACGATGACTGGAGAAAATCGATTGTCGTGCCCAGAGAAAACTTGCCGCATGTGCGATTTGCGAATTTTGAGACTGTGTTTGAAGGGTTTTATCTTGGAATCAGGGAACGCCTGCGCGCCGACAAATTTCCGGCCGATGAGCCGGAGCTCGAAAAAGTTGCGCATGGCGTTGTGCAAGTTGCTCTGCAGATTCTAGAAACAGCGATGGCAGAGCATCCGGAAGACATCAAAGCATGGCTCTTAAAGTACCTGCAAGACCATGCGGCGGATCTCGAGACCGCCGGCGCCCGCTTTCGTGCGAAACCCCAGCCCCCTAGTGCGAGGGCCGAAATGCGAGTTGCCTCCTCCCTTTCCCTCTCCCGCTTGCGGGGGAGGGCAGGGTGGGGGAGTGAACACGCATCAAGATCCCATGAAACTCTGAAGACGGTGGCGCTTGAAATGACGAGCGGGATTCTGCGGGTGAAGGATGCGGCGATGCTCTATCAGGAGCTCTTTGGGGATGCAAAAGAGGTTAAGAGAATCTCACTCAGCGATGAAGAAAAACAAACCTTGCTCTGGATTTACACACGGCTCTTTCAGGAAGGGCGGGCGGCGGTGCTCCCGGCTTCTATCTTACTGGGCATGTCGCGCGAAGGCGCGCTGGAGTATCTGAATCTTTTTATCCAGGCTTACCGCCAGAGCGGCGCCAGGCTTGAGCGCCCGTTGATTCATTTGGCGGGGGAACAGGCCGGGGGTATTCCGGAATTACTGAAAGCAGTCGATGATCGTGAAGTCGCGGGACGACTCTTCAAAGTTTGGGCGGCGGATGAATCCACGGTGGCGGAGCAGCTTGCCTGGCGCGATCCGCATGTGGCGGCCGCCGTTACGCAAAAACAGTCGACACGCTCGATTTCCCTGTTTGTCAACGCGGAGGAAATTCGCGGGCTTTCCGATGGCGCGAAAGTTCCGTTTGCCAGCCGCCTGACGCAGCTCTTGCTTGCGGCGTCTGCGCTCAATCAGCAGGAATTCGAACAGCTTGCACGTGATCTCGGCCTGAGTGTTGTGCAGGGCAGCA
>JAHFHB010000159.1 GCA_023247135.1 Candidatus Omnitrophota bacterium | reverse complement strand
GCTTTTTCGTTTTTGACGGCGGTAAACGTAATCTCACCGGCGTTGAGCGTGGAAAGCCGGTTTGGATCCAGCAGGCCTGCCTGTTCCGTCAATTCGTCTTTGGCGTTCTGATACATCACGCGCGCGGCGTGTGTCTCGGGAAGTGCATAATCTCCGGCCGTGTACGAAGGATCCGGGTTGATGTTTTCCGGAGGGTTATAGAAATGTTCCGGGCCGGCCGCCCATCCGCTCACAGTGCCGGCCGCCAGTCCGATCAGAACAATGGCCAAAAAAATATTTTTACGCATAAATCCTCCTCGTGAAATCTCCGTGTTTAATAGCTCGTTTCTTCTTCCAGCTTCGTCTTGCCCCTGAAAATCCAGTAGATGCTGACAGTGTACGCCAAAACCAGCGGAATTCCCATCCATGCAATCGTCAGCATGATCTGAAGCGTCCTGGCCGACGAGGCCGCATTGTAAATCGTCAGGCTATATTCCGGATTTGGCCTCGAATAAACCATGTAGGGGTACATATCAATGCCAAAAAGCGCCATCAGAGACACGATGGCCAGGCAGGAAGACAAAAATGCCTGAAAATCCCGGCCCCGGGAGATTTCCCGGGGAACATTGGCGACGGCCAGCACGCTGATCAGCGGCACGATAAAAAGCACCGGATGCCGTTCGATCGCCTCAGACAAGTGCGGCGCGTAAAGCAGCGTGGCCAGAGTGGCCACCGCATACATGACAATAAAAAAAATCATCGTGTTCCTGACCCAGCCGCGAATCTGGTCATGCAAAGCCCCTTCGGTTTTCATCACCGCGTAAATAGAACCGTGCATCATGAAAAGGGCCAGCGTCAAAATCCCCACTAAAAGGCTGTACGGGTTAAGCAGGTCAAAAAAAACCCCGGTGAATTCCCTGTCAGGTCCCAAAGCGACCCCCCAGGCCACATTGCCAAAGGCCACGCCGATAAGCAAGCTTGCGGCGATGCTCGCAACGCTGAAACTCACGTCCCAAAAACCGCGCCAGCGCGGACCCGGCTGTTTACTACGAAATTCAATCGCCACCGCCCTGAAGATCAGCGCCACTAACAGCAGCATGAATGCCAGATAAAATCCGGAAAAAATCGTGGCATACACATGCGGAAAGGCCGCAAAAAGCGCGCCGCCGCCTGTGACAAGCCAGACTTCATTGCCGTCCCACACCGGGCCGATGGAATTCAGCAGAAGGCGGCGGTCCCGGTCAGATTTTGAAAAAAGGTGAATCGCCCCGACCCCGAGATCAAAACCGTCCAGCACGGCATACCCCGTCAGGAGAATTCCGACCAGCAAAAACCAGATTGTGTTGAGATCCAGCGTCATCATTAGTGGGCTACGCCCGTCCATGCGGTGAGAGCTGTTCCGCATGCAGCGGGCCGTGTTTGATCTTATGATCCAAAAGATAAATGAACAGCGCGAATAAAAGCAGATAGACCCCCGCAAATAAAATAATCGAGGTCAGGACCTGTGCGGCCGGAACCACGCGCGAAACGCCCTCATGCGTGCGTAAAATCCCGTACACAATCCAGGGCTGGCGGCCGATTTCAGCCGTCATCCATCCCGCCTGGTTGGCGATCTGCGGGCCCAGCACCGCGAACATAAAAATCCTGAGCAGCCAGCTCTGGCAAAACAGGGCTTCTTTGTAAAGAAGCAGGACTCCCGCAAGACTAAGCCCAAAAAGAATCAGGCCGATCGCCACCATGAGATGATAACTTTGAAAAACAACATTCACCGGTGGGCGGTCTTCGGCCGCAAAACTTTTTAAACCACGCACAGGCCGGGAAGCGTCCCCATAAATCAGCCAACTGAGCGCGCCCGGAATGCCCAGCGCCCCCTTGAGCTCCTGCTTGCGGTCATCGACCCAGCCCCATACATGCAGCGCCGCAGGTGCGTCTGCCTCAAAATGGCCTTCCATGGCCGCCAGTTTGGCCGGCTGATGTTTGGCCACCACGACTGCGCTGGCATGGCCGCTTACGATTTGAAGCACCGAACTCAAAAGCGCCACCCCCAGCGCGATCTTCATGGAGGCTTTGGCAAAGGCTTCGTGCCGGCGCTTCAGCAGGTAGTACGCCGAAACGCTGAGCACAAGCCACGCACCGGCCTGCCAACAGCCCATCACCACATGACTCAGACGCTGCATCGAAGACGGATTAAAGACCAGCGCCCAAAAGTCCGTAATTTCAGCCCGGCGATCCTGTCCCATCCCAACGATGTGATAGCCGGCCGGCGTCTGCATCCAGGAATTCGCTACGACAATCCAGACAGCGCTGAACATGGAACCTAGCGCCACCATGCACGTTGAGAAAAAATGAGTTTTAGGCCCCACTTTATTCCAGCCAAAAAGCAAAAGCGCCAAAAACCCGGATTCGAGAAAAAAAGCAAAGATCCCTTCGGCGGCCAGCGCACTGCCGAAAACATCCCCGACAAAACGCGAGTAATAGCTCCAGTTGGTGCCGAATTGAAACTCCATCACAATGCCGGAGGCCACGCCCATGGAAAAAGTCAGTCCGAACACTTTGACCCAGAACTTGGTCATTTCCTCATACAGCGGATTGCGGGTTTTCAGGTAACAGCCTTCCATGATCATCAAAAGAAGGCCCAGACCGATGCTCAGGGGCGGGAAAATGTAGTGAAAAGCAATGGTCAGCGAGAATTGAATGCGCGAGAGCGTGACAAGATCCATAAGTCATTCCATTGTAGGCCGTTTCCGGAAAAGCTCCACAGAAAAGACGGCTAGATTTCCGAGGTGCAAAAAGCGCAGCGCGTGGCCTTCAGGACAGCGTTCCCATGATTTCGATTAAGACAACCCCTTCGCAAACCGACAATATTAAACACTATGAAACAGCCCTTAAGCAAAACGTTTATGAATCAGGCCATCGCAGCGGCCAAACGAGGCATCCGGCGGGGGCAAACACCTTTCGGCGCCTGTATTGTCAAACAAGGGAAAATCATTGCGGCAGCCCACAACGTCGTTTGGAAGACAACCGACATCACCGCTCACGCAGAAATTCACGCCATTCGCCTGGCCTGCAAAAAACTCAAGGCGATCGATTTATCCGGCTGCGTGATCTACTCCACATGCGAGCCCTGTCCCATGTGCTTTGCAGCCTGCCACTGGGCCCGGCTCGCGAAAATTATTTACGGCGCTTCCATCGCGGATGCGCGCAAGGCAGGTTTTAATGAATTAGTGATTTCGAATCCGGCGCTGAAGCGCGCGGGGAAAAGCCCCGTCAAAATTACCGGCGGCTTCATGCCCGGCGAGAACCGCGCGCTTTTTAAGACCTGGCTGCATTCCAAGAACCACCGCGCTTACTGACCCGCGGTGAAAAGACCTAGGCGTAAAAACCCTTATTTTTAGAGGCGAGATCGAGGAGCAGAGCGGCAGGCTCAAAGCGTTCACGGCTGACTTCCGCAGAGAAGCGTTTCAGGTCCTCAACAATCTTGGCCAGACCTACAGAATCCGCATAGTGCAAAAGGCCCGCGCGAAAGGGCGGGAAACCGGTCCCCATCACCATGCCGATATCCACTGTGGCGGGGCTGTCGACGACTTTTTCTTCCAAACAACGCGCGGCTTCGTTGATCATGATGTACATCATGCGCTTGAGCGCATCTTCCTGCGAGACTCGAGAGCTGCTTGCTGTAATGCGAACCTCCGGGTTGGGCTTTTTATCTTTGCCGGAGTAAACGTAAAAACCCTTGCCGGATTTTTTCCCGAGCAGGCCCTGCCCTTTCACCGTTTCAAGAATGGCCGCCACTTTCATCCTCGAACCGAAAGCCTCCTGCAGAATATGCGCCACCTTGTAACCCACGTCGATTCCCACCTGATCAACAAGTTCGATCGGGCCCATGGGCATCCCGAATTCTTCCGCGATGCGATCCAGCGTTTCGGCCGGGAAGCCTGATTCCATCAAGTAAGCCGCTTCGTTCAAATACGGCAGGAGCAGGCGATTCACCAGAAAGCCCGGCGCGTCCTTGACCACGATCACGGTTTTTCCGAGCTGACGCGAAAACTGAACCGTGCGTTCAAGCGTTTCATCGGAGGTCTGCGCCGCGCGGATAATTTCAATGAGCGGCATACGATTGACTGGATTAAAAAAATGCAGGCCGACCACGCGTTCGGGATGGCGGGTCGCCTCTGCCATCTTGGTCACCGAAAGCGAAGACGTGTTAGAGGCCAGCACAGTCTGAGGCCCGCAAAGATCGCCGAGCTCCTTGAATACTTTCTGTTTGATGCCCAGGTCTTCCACCACGGCTTCGATGATTAAATCGCACGTCCGGAACCCCTGCAGGGTCAGGCCCGTAGAAATCAGGGCCATTTTGCGTTCCATCTCGAATTTTTTTATTTTGCCGTGCTTCATACCCGATTTGTAAATCGAAGCCGCCTCGCGCAAAGCCCCGCCCAGGGCCTTGTCCTGAATGTCTTTGACCCGCACCGGAATGTTACGGTTACTGACCAGCTGGGCAATGCCCCCGCCCATGACGCCGGCTCCGATGACACCGGCCTTTTTGACCGGAGCCATTTTAATTTTAGCGCCCGTCCAGGCAAGTTTCTTGTAGCGTTCACTCGTAAAAAAAAGTTTAATCAGATTCTTGGAAATTTGCGTCGTGCCCAGTCTTGAAAAATGCTCGCTCTCAAGCCGGTAAGATTCCTTATTCACCTTACCGTAGGTCTTTTCGATCAAGTGAATCACTTCAAAAGGCGCGGGGTAAAATCCTTTCGTGCGCTTGGCAACATCTGCCCGAGCACGGCGGAAAACAAGGCCGCGGCCGATGGGATTGTCTTCAAGGAAAGTCGTCAGCGCATCTTTTTTACGCGGCTTGCGGTTTTTCTTGCCCTGAAGCGCACGCGCAAAACTGAGCGCATCCGCCAGCAGGGTTTTCTCCGGAAACAATTGATCGACCATGCCGTTTTTAAGCGCGTCTTTAGACGAATTGATTTTGCCCGCCAAAATTAAAGGCAGGCCACGCACAAGTCCGACCAGCGCGGGCAGGCGGATACTGCCGCCAAAGCCCGGAAGAATGCCCAGATTCACTTCGGGAAGACCCATCTTGACGTTGTCGGAGAAAGAAGCCACCCGGTGGCTGCACGCCAGCGCCAGCTCATACCCGCCGCCGAGACAAGCTCCGTTGATCACGCAGACCGTCGGAATTTTCAAATCT
>JAHFHB010000158.1 GCA_023247135.1 Candidatus Omnitrophota bacterium | reverse complement strand
TCCTTGGCCGTCGCTGAATAGTCCCAACGCGTGGCGTTGGGGCAATAGCATGGGGTGTTCCTAGATCGAACATTCAGACGACGGCATCCTTGGCCGTCGCTGAATAGTCCCAACGCGTGGCGTTGGGGCAATAGCATGGGGTGTTCCTAGATCGAACATTCAGACGACGGCATCCTTGGCCGTCGCTGAATAGTCCCAACGCGTGGCAATAAGCTCGTAGGGAACAGGCATGCCTGTTCCCTACAGGCTTGTCTCTAACCCACCTCTCCAGAAAACCTCCCGAAACGCCGATTTTCTTAGCGTGACATCTCCCTTTCCAGATCAACCGGAAGAAACCTCCGGCAGTCTATTTTCACGCACCCGGTCGGTCCGCATTCTCAAGCGCTCCGATTTGATGCACCTCGTTTATTCCTTTTTAATTATCCTCAGCATGCTCGGTTTGCTTGCCAGCGGCAAAACCACCAAGTTGGAATACGCCATGCTTGATATTTTTTTCAGGGCACGGCCGATGGCGATTGAAAACCCGGCGATTGCCCTGATCGAAATCGGGCCGGACAGTCTGGAGGCGATTGGCCGCTGGCCCTGGCCGGGGCACTATCACGCCGAAATGATCCGCATTTTGAGCCGCTGGAACGCCGCCGCCATTGTTTTTGACCGGGCTTACTCAGACAGCGATCCACTTTTGGATTCTACGGTGCTGACAAAGGCTCTGCAGGAATCGGGACGGGTTTATTTTCCGGTAACTCTTGAAAGCAAGCCTGCGAAAAAAATCTGGGTGCACTCGCTGCCGGTCGAGCTTGAAGCCGCGGAAGGTTCTAAAATCTGGAGCGGTCCGCCGGCGGAACACCGGCTGCTGCTGAAGGGCCTGGGTCAAATGGAGGCACCGGCCGACCCGGACGGCATTTTGCGCTCGGTCCAGGTGTCACAGGCCTGGGGCGCGCAGGCCTATCGCTATCTCGGCATTCAGGCGGCGCTTGATTACCGGGGCCAAAAGACGGAACCGCCGGAGCTTCAGAAGGCGGCGCGGGCACGGGAAGGGCATTTATTCATCAACTGGGCAGGAGCCTGGCAGCGTTTGTTTCCGCGTTACGCGTATGCCGAAATCATCCGCAGTGATCAGGCCATGCAGCGCGGTTTAAAACCGGTGCTGGATCCTCAAAAACTTGCCGGAAAAATTTGTTTCATCGGCTTCACGGAAGGTGAAAACGCCGAATACCGCGTCACTCCCGTGAATGCGCGCATGCCGGTGCTTGCCGTGCTGGCGCTGGCCGCACAGACCGCGCTGGACGGCGCATACCTCCGGCCCGCGTCTTTTGAATTCCAGGCGGCGTTGATGCTTTTTTTCGGAATTCTGGCCACGCTTGTCTTTGCCGATTTCAGAAACCTGCGCTCCGCGCTGATACTGCTTGGGCTGGCGCTGGCCTGGGTTCTGCTGTCGTTCCTGTTTTTCTGGAAAGCCGGCTTGTGGATTTATGCGGTGCAGCCGCTTCTGCTTGTGAGCGCGTTGTTTATTTTTTCAGCCCTTTATGCGCACGTGGTGGCGGTGCGGGAACAATCGCGTCTTTTTGATCTAGCCACGCGCGATGGCCTGACCGGCCTTTTTGTGATCCGCTATTTTCGCGAAGTGCTGAATCAAATGGTTCAGGAATGCCGTGCAGAGGGCCGTCCGCTCTCGCTGATTCTGATGGACATTGATAATTTTAAAGCCATCAATGACACCTTCGGCCATCCAGCGGGGGACTACGTTTTAAAGAAAACCGCGCATATCGTGCAGTCAGTCATTCGCCTCAAGCGCCCGGTCAAGGAAGCCGACCTGGCCGCCCGCTACGGCGGTGAAGAATTTGTGGTGATGGTGATGGGCAAACTGCAGGATGCGGCTGACAAAGTCGGGGAACGCATCCGTGAGGCGGTGGAAAAGGCCCACTTTGATTGGGAGGGCAAAACGATCAAGGTCACACTGAGTGTCGGCGCGGCTTGCCTGCATGCGGATGAAAAAATTCCAGACCGCATGGTGCGCCGCGCCGACGAAGCGCTCTACCACGCCAAACGAACCGGCAAAAATAAAGTTTGTCAAAGCCCATGATGCCTACGGCGGCGGACAATGGCCGCCGAGGCAAAGTCCCTGCGCATCGGCGCAGGGGCAAAAACCGAGTTTGTCAAAGCCCATGATGCCTACGGCGGCTTAGACCAAGGATACTCATGAGAAAAAACAAAGCCGGCTATCTGGCGTTGAGCGCAGTTCTCTACATTCTCTTTATTTTTTCCGTAGACTTTTTACTGGGAATCATGGGCTTTCCGGCCGAATCTTTTGCGCAACTGCGTTATAAGCCCAACGAAGACAGGTTAATTAAAAACATCGAATTCTCCTACCGGTTGGTGACCAATCAGGAAGGTTTCCGCTACCGCGACATTCCTTTCAAAAAGCCAAAAAAAAATCATTACCGCATCGTCGTCATGGGGGATTCTTTTGTCGAAGGGACCGGCGTTGACGGGAAGGATGTGTTTACCAGCCGTCTTGAGCAGATGTTTTCCAAAGATGGTTCGCCGGTAGAATTTATTAATCTTGGTGTCGCGGGAGCGGATCCGCTGGTTTATGAAAAATTGCTTTTTTCCGAAGGCATTCGGTATGAGCCGGATGGAGTGTTGATTTGTCTTTACGCCAATGATCTCTTTGGCATGTCGGGTGCGGACAGCGCCGCTCAGGTAGCGCTCAAAGAAAAATTGGCGGGGCCTCAGAAGCTTGTCCGCCAGCTTTGGCCGCATCTTTATGCGCTGATAAAACGGGCGTATGTGGCTTATAAAAATCCTGCAAGGCTGCAGACCGGCGATTTTAAAACACGGATTGCGCAGATTGCTCGCGAGAATAAGATTCCGGAATTGAAAATTAAGCAGTGGAAAGCCCGTATTTCTGACGAGCTGGTGGAAGCCGCGGAGCGCGGGGAGTTTAACGGTTCGATTTTATATTCGGGGCTGCTCCGGCCGGATTATTGGGCGACCTCTCTGGATATTAACACCCCTCTGGCAGAAGAAAAATGGCGCGCCATGCAAAGTCTTTTGAACAGGATGATTCAGGAGCTGCGCCGCCGCGGCATGGAGGCTGCTGTGGTGTATATTCCGGTGCAGTTTCAATACGACGCATCTGCGCATGATCCAGTTAAGCAAAATCCATGGGTGCAATCCGGTGTGGAAATAAAAAAACAATGGCTGACCGAAGAATCGCGGTTACAGGCGCGCTTGAGAGGATGGGCGAAGTCGGCCGAAGTGCCGTTTCTTGATCTTACGGACGGGTTGCGCACTGAACAAGCTCGCCGCGGGAATCTGGTCTGGCCGCTCGACGGACATTGGACTGCCGAAGGACACCAGGCCGCTGCGAAGGCGATCGGAACCTGGATTCAGACCCGGCATTTGTTTCATCGAGCTGAAACCAAAAGAGTCAACCAGGCGTAAAAGTTATGAATGCTTCCGCAGACTCAGGGCGTACCCTCAAAAAAATTTTGGCATGGCTGTTTTTATTGATCGCGGCTGTTTATCTGCTTTCCAGTCCGGGACTGCCTTATGTGGAAACGGGCAATCAATTCCACGTGAGTTATAATCTTCTGCAACGAGGCCGGTTAGAAACATCGGCCGAACAAGGTAAAAAAATTTATCATGATGGCAGAGCCTATGACTACCACGGCCTCGCAAACGTTCTACTCATGCTGCCGGTGGCCGCCTTTGACAAATACGCTTTGGGGAATCAAACGCTCAAGCCGACTCTCTTCGCGGTGTTTCTCGCCAGCCTGACGGGTGTTTTGACCGGAGCGTTCACAGGGCTGATTTTTTTTCTCATTTTAATACACTGGGAAATCAAAACCACGCGCGCTGTCCTTGCGACGCTCTGCCTGGCTTTTTTAACCCTGCTTTACCCTTATTCGGGAAATAATTACGAGGGCAATCTCGACACCCTTGCGATTTTGGGGGCATTTTTTTCCATCTCAAAATATTTTGAAAATCAACGTGCGAAAGAGCTGGTTTTTGCGGGATTGTTCGCCGGAATTTCGCTTCTTTGCAGGGAATTATCCCTGATTATTTTTGGAGTTTTTGCGTTGGCGCTGCTAAGGGAATCCCTGATCAAAAAAAACATGAAACCGATTTTATTTTTTATTCTCGGAGCCGCCCCGTTCATTTTTTTGTGGGGTTATTATAACCACGCAAGAACCGGAGCGTTTTATCTATCAGCGCAAATGGTGGAGGTGATGCTTGGAGAAGGAAAGGTCCCACGCTATGGCCTCCTCTCAGGACTTTGGCGGCTGACTCTCAGCCCGAGCGAAGGAATGCTGATCTATTCCCCGGTACTCGTTTACAGCATTCTGGGGATTAGAAGATTTTGGCAGAGTAAAAAATGCGAGGTCTCGCTTATTTTAAGTATTTCGATTTTAACGCTGTTGGCAGTGGCTAAAACAATTCCACCGCAGGGAATTTGCAGCTGGGGGCCGCGTTATACTTTGGAGATTACGCCTTTACTTCTGCTGCCGCTCGCATTCTGGCTTGATAAGGACGGGTTGCGAGTGGTTCACCGCAGGATTGATTTTATTGTCGTGGCCTTGTTTAGTCTAAGTATTCAACTCAGCGGGACTTTAACGCACTGGCTTGCCAGACACGCCTACGTTTTATGGAAGCAGAAACAGGACCATAGCTGGTTTCATTTTACCTCTGCGCAATGGTGGGACAGTTTTCAGACACTGCTGATCAATGGCTGGAATGCCTGCTTTGGACATTGGGCGCATCTGAATAATCCCGGATATGCGCCGGCTACTTCCGCGTTGTCTTTGCAGACGGCGCAAACCCTGTTTGTCTGGTGGGTGCGAGTTTTGCACATGGGAGTGAGCCCTTGGGTGATTGTGGGCTATCTTTTTGTATCCATGGCGCTTATCGGCGTAGCCGTCTGGAAGCTTACAGCTATTCTTACCCGGCCAGAAACCGCAGGTTGACCGCCCCTGACATTCCGCTTAAAATGACCGGCACTTAACCAGCCGCATATGTCATCCCCGCATGATTTTAGCGGGGATCCATCTTTGTCTTGTTTAGAAGAGGGGATGGATTCCCGCTTTCGCGGGAATGACACAACGCTGTCGGCGTTGTGTGCATGACAGTATCGGTTCCCATGCCGATGCGGGAATAGCTAAATATTTTTATGGAGAGGTCGCATAATCTGGTATTGCACCAGTCTCGAAAACTGGCGGGTGCT
>JAHFHB010000157.1 GCA_023247135.1 Candidatus Omnitrophota bacterium | reverse complement strand
AGTGTTTCCGATAAGGATCCGTTTAGTAATAGAAATGTTTGGGTGCTAGTAGTGGATGAGGAGTTTGGCATTAGCCTCAGAGGGGAGTTCGGGAACATTAAAGGTTTAAAAAAATCAGGTGACTCGGGTGCGGCGGTACTGAATCTTGAGAAGAAGACCGTCAGGGCAATTTTGGGGGATGGGAGTTTTAGTTTGGGAGGAGAAAAAAATCTTGTTTCCTGGGGTCTTACACCCGTGGGGCAGGATGACTCGGGGGCTTTGACTCCGCAAGTGCTGAGCGTCGTTGTGAAAAAAATGGATATTCAGGCGGCCAGGAAGTTTTTCGAAGATCTGGCAATGCGTGACAAGTATCCGAGTGCGCGAGTGACTGATGCGGGTTTCGAATTATGTTCTGAACGCCTGGTTTTGCGTGTAACGGTGCAGGGAAAAAACTTTGATAAGCCAGAACCCGATTCTCGTTTGAGCCGGTTTAAGGATTGGACGCCGCTTTTTGAACTGAATGCGGCATCAACGGATCAAATCCAGACGGCTCTGACGGAAGTTGCAAAAAACATGCCGTCGTTTGATGTCGGATTTGAAAACACGCCCACCTGGGTTCGTGCCACCCTTCAAGAGGCCGGTTCTTCTAAAAAGGTTAAGCCCCTATTTACCCTCGCCAGAACTGAAATTACCGCTCAAAAGCCGGCTGGCGTGACTCGTGCCTGGCTGTCGTCCGGTTATTTTACGCGGCCTAATTCTACCGTGCCGGGCCCGGAACAGCGGTTGTCCCGTGCGGCAGATGGGAGTTATAACTGGGAAATATGGCCGGCAGTGGATCGTAAAAGTTCCGATCTTTGGGTTGCGAGTTTTGAGCCGGAAAATGTCCTGAATGTAAGTGTTTTTGAAGGGGATGAAATCGAGAAGCGAGAGGTTGTGATTAAACTGCGTGAAATGGGTGAAGATCTGAGCACCAGTTTGGCTGCTAGCCGTGAGCGCATGATTTTTCCATTGAATTTCAGGCCCGAACAAATTCGGTTTCAGCCGGGCCGTTTTATCGAGGTTGAGACCGACCAATACCTCTGGCGCGTTGAGGCCGAAAATATTTCAAGAACGGCAATGAATGCTCCATCGGCGGCTTCCCAAGAGCCTGTGCCGTCTATGGTAGACATGAACGGATGGCAGTTGCTCAGTAGACATGAAGAGATTCAGGCCTACCTTGAAAAGAATCCCAACCTTAAACCCGACACAACGAGTCTGGGCGGAGAAAGAACAACGGACACTCATCTTATTGGTGTGACGATTACGACAGACCCGCCCGGGGTTCACTACCGATTCCATTTCAGAAATACTGGCCATGGTTTGGACATTTTTAGTCCCCTGGCTAAGAGAGGTCTCGCTGAGACTGTGGAATTGCGCTATGTCTATTTCGGTGAAACTAAAGAAAGCTCTTTTGTCGCCTATCAAGGCATTGTGACAAAGAGAGATGACTGGAAAGTTGCACTTTCAGACGTGCCTGAGACCATGATCGCATTTCTGGAAAGCCAGGGCCTCACTCGTGAAATGCTGCGACAAGTGATTCAATGGCCGGAAGCGGGAATATCAAGCTTCTCTAATTCTCAGCCCGCCCTTGCAGCGGACGGGGGAAGAAAACCCGGAGAATCCGTCAACGACTTGCTGGCGCGCCGCCTGGCGGAAAAGCCGGATCTTTGGCCGCCGCTTGCTAATCAGCAATCTTCAGCGGCGAGAGTTTATTCGATTCCGGGCCATGATCCATCAGCAGGGCACTTATTGGGCCAGAGCTACCGGATTAGCGTTAGCACCAATGAACTGGCGCAGTGGGATCGCCACACCTCAGTGAAGATTCCTGGGATTAGTTTTGAGACAGGGAAAGACGCGGTTACAGAGGATACCCTGACCGGCATTGTGGGGCGCCAAAGCCAGATTGACCTTCGTGCGGACACGATTCTTGATTTTCGTTTATCGACAACCGAAAACGGTAAACAGCGTATTGAGTATTTCATCGATCCTGATGCGCGTGAAGAATACCGTGTTTTAGAAACAGTGGGGGCTGGAAAGAATCATTTTAAAGTCGAGTCAACTGCTGAACGCATCACCTTCACCGGCTCCGCGGGCGATGAAGTCATTTTTCACTTCACGACCTCGTCATTGCGAGGAGTTCCCGAAGGGAACGACGCGGCAATCTCCGAGATTGCTTCGTCGCCTGCGGCTCCTCGCAATGACGAACAAGGTACTTCGTCATCCCCGCATGGTTCTAGCGGGGATCCATCGATCATTGTAACTGAAACGAAAAGGCCTGCCGTCCTAGGGGCCGCCTTAAACGCGGAGATTATCTCAGGTTGGGACGCGATGGAAGAATGGTTAAGTAAACAGGAGCCGAAGATCGTGCTCACGCAGGATTCCAGAGATGTGGGAAAGATCTGGAGTTTTGAAAACGCAGACTCCATGAAGCCCTGGGCGCCTGTCTGGGGTGTCCATATTGACCGGGAGGCGTCCAATCCATCGTTGCGAAAGTTCAGAATCCTTTTAAGAAAAGGTGCTGAGACTAAGGATTGGCTCAACGTTGAGTTTGCTGCGGGCAATCTGCAAACGGACCCAAACCAGCCCCAAGTGTTTTTTAGCGCGAGCCGTACGCAAAACGCAAGTTTGGTGACTCCGCTGGCAAATGAACCCATTAACTATTCTGATTTTCAGGGCATTTTGCCGGGTGAGGGACCGCTTGGTTTTAAAATCGCAGTCACAAAAATTCCGCAGGCATTTCTGGATAAGATTCAGGCCTCTGGCATCACAAAAGCCGAGCTTCTCGATTATTTTGTTGAAACTTCCTCAGAGAGTGCAACGCTGACGAATGCACCTGCTGTAAGCCTGAGTTCCAAGGCGATTGATTTAACGGCTATTTTTACGAGCACACCGGAAGAAGAAACTGTAGCGGCAGCTCTTAAAAATGCCGCGGGTGCGGAGACTGGCTATGAACTTGGAACCCCAAAGCAAGATACTGAGAGGCAATATACCCTCCTGCGAACAGGACAGGTTGCAACGCTAGACGGAATTCGTACCAAGAACGTGCCTTTTACTCTTACGTACACACCGGGGTTGATTCGTGCGGCAAGTGGCGGTGTTTTAGGCGTTAAGCCTAATGGCGAATCATTTGGGCTGGATATCAGCACTGTTTACCGGGGTTCGGACCGGTCGTTCATTTTTCATTACGGCAATCTGTCTCCGGGATCGCTGCCTCTCGGGGATGTAGTTTCCATCAAACAAATGTTTCTATCAGCCGAAGGGGCTGCCGACGCTTTGACACTTGTTTTGGATGGGTTTACGGACGAACAAAAAAACTCTTTTAAGTTGCTCAAGGGCCGTATCGAAAGTGAAGGTGTGCAGGGCGTCGCGCCTATCACGCTGGAAGATAATTATTTCGAAATCCGTTCCGAGAAATTTATTTTACGCATTTTTGATGCCCAGAAACCGGTGACAGACCCTGATTTCAGGAACACGAAGGGGATGGATCCCCGCTTTCGCGGGGATGACGGGAGTGGGAGTGCGGGAATGACGGCGGCGAATGAAAAGCGTGTGGCGCGGGGAGGTGAGGGAAAAGACATTGAGCCTGAATTGCCCGCAAGCTTGACAGCAGATGCCTTGAGTGGATTTGAGCGATTGTCTTCGGAGAAAAAGCGCGACCGCGTTTATGAACTGCTGGGTAATGATTTTGGATTTGAGAATAATACGAGGGACCCCATGAGCAGTTCGCTCATTCAGGTAGACGCGCATTTTTCAAAGGTGATGGGGGTTCAGCGTAAAGATTCAATAAAACGTGGCAGCACAGACCAGTTAATTTTCACGTATGCCGATGTGAACCGCCCCGGCACGCCGGGTTCTTTTCCCAACATCCGGTTTGATGCGACAACGCGGGCTTTTATCGTGCGGGATAAAGAAGGGAGGCCGGGCCTTTTGATTGTGGGTCGACCGGTGATTGGGAGCCCCACCCTTGCAGGCAGTTTGATCACCGGCTTTGATGATTATAACTACAGTGGTTCTCCTGACGTGAATGGGCTCCAGAGTTGGATCACCGACACTGGGATTACATTCCCGTTTAATCGTGATGACGAATGGAAAGAAGAACCGGCTGCCGCAGAATTGGGGGCTGAGAAATTCAAAAATCCGTTTGAGCGATTTATTGATTTTCTCAAGGCCAAGGGTGTCCCCGCAGGGGCGTTCAATACTACGCTGATCACAGGGTATCTGCTGGAGTTTGAACAAGAAGCGCTCGGCCGGAAGCTCGAAACCTGGGATGTTTACGAAATGCTGAAGGGACTCAATGCCGGCCGCGAGGGTTATCAAATGAAGCCGCAGGTGCTAGAGTCTTTGCTGGATGGGATTAGACAGCGTGTCTACGCAAGTATTCTGGATGAGCGTGCCTCGCGTTCCGAAATGCGCATGGTAGCGATGCAGTTAGCCGCCTTTTCTTTTGTAGGGGCAATTTCCCACTCTAGCTCGTCATTGCGAGCACCGTCGCCTATGCGCCGGTACCGCAAAGCGATGCAAAAGGAGGCATCGTCATTGCGAGGAGCCCCGCAGGGGCGACGCGGCAATCTCGTGAATGCTGAGATTGCCCCTGTTTTTGATAAACAGGGACTATCTTCTCGGCGGCCAGGGGAAGCCGCCGTAGAGATTGCTTCGTCGCGAAAACCGCTCCTCGCAATGACGAATTTAGCAGCTTTGCGTTCCGAGATGCGCACAGACCTTACCCCCGAAACCACTGCCTTCCCGGGTCTTGTGATTAAGAGAACTTATGACGCCGGCGGGAAAGAGGTCTTGAAAGACGAAGTCACATTCTTTATCGAAAAAGACGGCTGGATTTTTGAGATTCAAATGGCGCAGGGCACAGGCATTGATTCAGAGCTTAAAATTCGTAAAGCTCGCAAGGCTGAATTTAAACCTGACAATCCTGCAGCCGGCGAAATTTTCCCTGCAAAACGCTATCTTGGGAAAATCTTTGATTTTGGCGAAAGCAGTGAACAAAGCCGCACTCCGCTGATACTTCAAGGAATTTTAAAACCGGAGTTTGCAAAGGCCGAACTCTTGCCGAATCCCGACTCACGCGGCATTTATTTGGGGGAATTTGCCGATATCCGGCCCGCCGGCCTTGAACTTATCGGTGAGGCACCGCCAGCTTATGCGATCAACTTCAAAGAGCCGGAGAGCGGCGAGGAAACTGCGCCGGGGCTTGTTCCT
>JAHFHB010000156.1 GCA_023247135.1 Candidatus Omnitrophota bacterium | reverse complement strand
CAGTATCTGATCGAATTTCATTCCCCGCATCGCAGGCGGCATTGCGAGCAAACGCGCCGTGGTTCCGCCCGCGGCATCCGAGCTCGCGGCGGGCAAAAACAACTCTCCGATTTTTTTTTTTGTTTGAATAAAACAGAACTCGGTACGAATCCATGCTGTCGGTAGAAATTTCAAGCGTGCGGGCTTCGCGCGGTGTTTTGCTGCTCAATAAAACACCGCTCTGGACATTCGGCATGATGAAAAAGCCCCACTGGTCGCCGGGAGTCCCATCCGGAACGCGCAAAGCCGCTTTGTCAAGATCCACCCGTTGAACTGAGGTGACGCCGTATTTTTTAAGTAACGCAGCCTCGTGGACCCCAAAGGCCGTAAGCGCGTACGCAACGATCAAAAGAAGACCCGCAAAATAGCCATCTGTTTTGCGAGCATTCGTAAGCAGATGCGGCACGGACGCAAAGAAAATAATGTAGAGCCCGAACAGGCTAGGCACAAGAATTCGCCCCTCCATGGTAAAAAAATAGCACATGAGCAGCGCGCAAAAAAAAGGCGAAAGCAAGAGCGTCATTCGCCAGCGCCACAACCGCTCACGCGGAGAGATCCAGTAAAAGAGCCCGATCGAAAGCGCCAGAAAAAGCGTCAAGTGGCAAAAGGCCGGCATCCAAAACGAAAACCCGGCGATATCGCGCAAGACCGGAAAAGGCGGGTAAAGAAAAACATCCTTGAGCAATTTTAAATTATCAAGCCATACGTGCGGATTGTCATGGATGCATCCTTTGACAAGGTCCAGAAAGTACGCCCGGTCATAGAAGGGATGGTTGGTGTGAAAGACGCCAAATTCCGGATGCCGTTCGATAAACGTGGGATTGTTATAAAATCCGCTGCCCGAATAAGCGTTTCGAACTTTGCAATACTGCAAAAAAACATTGAACCCAAAGTACCCGGCAAGGCCGCGCACCTGTCCTTTTGAAAGAAAAAAATTCTCGACGAGCAGAAAAAAAATGACTGCAAAAAAAACCGCGCTAAAAACCAGCGCGTTACGAAGCCGAGCCCAGGAAACAGGCCGGGCCGCCAGCAAATAAAAGAAAATAAACAGGCCGATCAGGCCAAACGCCGTTCGAATGGCCACCGCCGCCCCGAAAAAAAGTCCTGCGGCGGCCATCCATGCCACCGACTCCTCGTGCTCCATGACCAGCCAGAGCACCAAAATAAGCAGCGGCATTCCAAGATTCTCGGTCAGGATAAACGTATTGTAATAAAGAATGGGATAGGCAAAAGCGTAAAGAGCCGCCGCCGCAAACGCACGCCAAAATCCCCCCGTCAGCCGCGCGGCAAGTCCGTAAACGCCCAGTACGGAGAGCGTCGACAGGCCAATGAAAAAAGTGATCGCGATTTCAAGTTCATGCCCGGACACTCTTAAAAAAAACAAAATTTTTAAAAACTGCTCGAGGAAAATAGGGAAAAACGGCGGGTTTGCAAACCATTGATCCGTGGCGAAATAATCGCCGTTAAACCTGGCGTGTGCGCGCTGCCAGTAAAACCCCATGTCGCTGAAAAGATGGTCGGCATAGTGTGAGTGCTTGAAAATAAACTCGCATTTCAAAATAAATGCGGCCAAGAGCAGCGCTGCGAGAAAAAGCCTTTTCGTTCCGGCAGAGAGCATTCCGGAATCAAATCTGCCCATAGAATTTCGATTCCTGCACAGTCACATATTGCGGATTGCCTTGATTATTTAAAATCTCAAGCCGATAACATAATGTCTTCAGTTTTGTTTCCGGAAGATCCCCAAAACTCCATGAACCACCTGCAGTAAACTTGAAAGAAAGCATCCCAAGTTCCTTAAGGTGCATAAAATCGGGCCCACCAGAAACCCTGACGGCTTTGGGTGCACGAAGAAAAATATCACCCCCGCCGTACTGAGCCTGAAAACCAATCCGTTTCAGCAGCACACTTTGCTTAAACTGGACGTCAACCACGATTGGATATTGAGGATTAATGGGGGCATGCCACGCATGCACGTCTTTATCACCGCCGTCAATAAAAAGCGCGGGGCCAAAAGCATTTAAAAAAGGCGCCTGAATATTTTCAATCTGCTTTGTGATATCTGTGTCAGCGACAACCTTCGTTGCGCGGACGTTCGAACCATCAATTCCTTTAAACCGCATCCGTGAATCTAAGTGAAATGTTGCGAAACCAATTAAGCCCGAAACAAGAATCACGCCGGCAAACCTGAGCAGATATTGGTGTTTCATTTATGTCTCCTTGCTGGCAGCAACGTTTTTTGTCCTTAAAACTAAATTAGATCGAAATTCGTGTCGTTCCTCTACGAAAATTTACCCCTGAAACTCAAAGTTCTTATTGCTATTCGATTGAAACCATTGGATAGTCTCCTGAAGTCCATTTTCAAAATCTGTGTACTGAAAACATGGAAAAAGATTTTGAAACCGCGTGCTTTCAAGCCTGCGAATGAGTTGTCCTTCGGGTTCAGCCGCATCAAAAACGATTGCCCCTTTGAAATCGATGACCTTAGCAATTGTGCGAGCCAGGTCCCGGATGGTAAGACCGGCGTCCGGAGCCATAATGGCACTTTCATAGTCATGAACTTGGCGAATCCATGTCAGAAGCAAGCGGGCTACATCTTTCACATAAACAAATTGTCGTACGGCGCTGCCAGTTCCCCAAACTTTAAAAGGCTGCCGGCGTTGCTTCGCGGAAAAACACTTTTGAATAAGCGCACCAATCACATGTCCCGTTTTTGAATCAAAATTATCATGGGGCCCGTACATGGTCACGGGAGTCAAAGTCGCGTAGCGACAGCCATATTGCTGAGCCAGGAGACGACTCTGAATATCCAGCAACCGCTTGGCATACCCATACCCTGCATTCCCCTCAAACGGCATCCCGACGTGCAAATCGTTCTCTGTCGACGGTCGATCAGAATAGAACGAGTACGCGCACGCCGAAAGGACTGAGATTAAACCTTTCACTTTAAATCGCTGCGCTGCGGTCAGCACATTGACATTTATCTGGATATTATCACTAAAAAAATCCGCATTTCCGTCGCGGTTAGCTTTCACCCCGCCAACTCGCGCAGCCAGATGCAGCACATAATCAGGCTGATGCCGTCCCAAAAGGTGGTCTGCAACATTACGATCTCTTAAGTCGCCGTCACGACTTGTCAAAAATACCGCCTCGGGACAAATCTCACGGATTGCGTGCCCCAATAAGCCGCCCCCCCCAGTTACCAAAATTGTCCCGCTCAAATCATGCTCTCTTTTTATTTAAAGGCTGCCAAACGAACATTTCACGAATAAATTGAAACAAAAAGACAGCACCCCACTTGAGTACCTGTAATTTCCGTTCACCGCCCAGGCGTTTTGGCTCATCCCCAGGGATTTCCCCCACCCTCAAATGACTTTTGACCGCACGCACAGAAAGAAGAGGTTCCCAACTCACATTCGTGCAAAAAAGTTTTTCCGCCGCAGCAAACCCTTCTTCTTGATTCAATTCCAAATCGTAAATCAGCTTTGTTTTGTAGGCTCGGTAAATACCCATAGCGTCCGTATAATGCCCCCCGTGTAAAACGTTCACAACCGCAGTAAAAAGCCAGTTTCCAAACCCAGTCACCAGGTCGTCATCTTCGCTTTTCGCACCATCCAAATAGCGTGACACAACTACCATGTCATAACCCTCTCTCATTTTACGAATAAGTTCGGGGAGAATTTCAGGAATACAGTTTCCATCTGGGCTGAATGTGATTAAAACATCCCCTTGAATGAGCGGCAAAACTTCTCCGTAAGCTTTGCGAAGACCTCTCAGCTTTTGAATATGCACCTGGTAACCATGTTCGGTTGCATACTCTATCGTACCGTCGGTCGAGCCCCCATCCAGAATAATCAGTTGATCATACCACTCCGGCTTAATTTTGGGCATGATCGCCTTCATTCCCACAATTTCATTCCATGTTGGTATAAGTAATGTTATTTTCATAAACCCCTTTCGGCCGCAGCAATAATTACAAGTTTAATTTATCCGACTAAAAGTCAAAAAGGCCCCTTGAATTTTTCTTCCCAGGAATAAAATTTATCCGCGGACAAATCCGTCTCGCCGAGCTTGAGCATTTTTTCAACTGTCCGGATAATGGTAATGGCCGATGGATAAAAAAGATTCTCCAGCGGCCGCGCCGTGGGACAAGGGACAGGCGCAAACCCCAGCCGTTCCACCGGCGCTTTCAAATTCCCAAAACACGATTGCCCGATCCCGGCGGCAATTTCAGCACTGAGGCCGCAGTGAAGCCAGTCGTAATCGGCCACAATCGCACGGCCCGTTTTACGCACAGACTCCGTCAAAGTCGCCCTATCCAGCGGCGCGGCTGAGCGGACATCCACCACTTCCAGCTCAATCCCCCGGCGGCTTAAAATTTCTGCGGCTTTCATGGCTTCGACATTCATCCAGGTGGATGCGATCACCGTCACATCCTTGCCGCGCCGCACCACTTTGGCCTGGCCCGGCATTTCTTTGTGGGTGGTATCAACTTCGCCCACCGCATCGTAAAGCCAGCGGTGTTCCAGAAAAATAACCGGTGAATCCATCCGGATCGAAGCGCGCAGCAACGTGTAGGCATCTTGCGCGTTCGACGGCATGACCACCGTCAGGCCGGGAATATGGGCAAAGATGCTGTGCAGTGTTTTACTGTGCTGAGCGCCTTGCCCCCAGCCGCGGCCGATCACCGCCCGCAGCACAAGCGGCACTTTAAGTTTTCCATCGGTGAGATAACTGGCGCAGGAAATCATGTTGGCGATCTGATTCATGGCCAGAAGCAAAAAATCGACGCGGATGTGGACATGCACCGGCCTGAGCCCCGAGAGCGCGGCACCGAGGGCCACGCCGGTCATGGCATCTTCAGAAAGCGGCGTTGAGAAACAGCGTCTGGGCCCAAACTCCTCGACAAGCCCTGCCGTACTGCCAAAAATCCGCTTGTGATCCGCCACGTCCAGCCCAAAGACAAACACAGAGGGGTCTGCCGTCATTTCATCGCGTAAAGCCGCGTTGATCGCGTCGCGGAAAGTCATTGTTTTTTTCATGTCAGTTCACCGCATTCAACAGGCCGCAAAGTGTTCTGATCTTGCGCGGCTCAAGGCCCGGATAGTTGCCGATATAAAACCCGTTGCAATGCACGTGCTCAACCTGCGGAACTTTTTTGTAGGCGGTGCCATAAAGCTTTCGCAGGTACGGCTGCCGCAGC